>JALYNA010000429.1 GCA_030773455.1 Actinomycetota bacterium | reverse complement strand
CTCCGGCGGGGTCGACCACGTCGACGGCACGCCCGCCGCGCTCGGGCGGGCGCTGGCCTGGCGGTCGGGGGCCTGGCCGCTGCGCCAGGCACTGGCCGAGGCGTTCGCCGACCCGGACCGTGCCGCCGCGCTGGCCGCCGAGGACGCCGTCGGCCCCTAGCTAGTGGCGCCGGACCCCGCCGGGGCCCGCCGACGGGTCACCGACCGGCCTTGCGCTGCTGGTGGGCCTCCCAGCGGGCGCGGTCGCGGGCGCGGGCGTCCTTGGTCCGCTCCCGGTTCGCGGCGCGCCGGCGGGCCCGGTCGAGCTCGCGCTGCTCGAAGGAGGGGTGCTGCTCCCAGTTGCTGGACAGCAGCGCGACGACCCACAGGCAGAGCCCGACGATGGCCAGGAAGGAGGCGAGGATCGGGTCGAGCAGCAGGAAGGCCGCGGCGGAGCCGATCAGCCAGATCCCGCCCCACACCGTCAGCCGCCGCGACACGCCGTCCAGTATCCCCGCAGCGGGCGATCCGGGCCGCCGTACCCCGGGCGCCGAGATCCGGTGCCCTTGACATCGGGGCGCAGGCTCCTACGGTCGACGACAGCGGTTCAACAGTCAGCCGCGGCACCCGTTGCCGGACTCCGCGAGCTGCCACCCTCCCGTGGTACCTCCGTACGGGTTCGCTTCCTTCAGAGAGGCGCACCGTGACCGCTGCTCCCACGTCCGACCTGGTCTCGATCGACGTGACCCGGTCGGCCTCCGGCGTCCTGCTCACCGTCGCCGGCGAGGTCGACTCCTCCACCGCCTCCTTGCTGCGCGCGGCCGTCGACTCCGCCTTCACCGACCGGGTGGCGGCGCTCACCGTCGACCTCGACGGCGTGACCTTCATCGACTCCGCCGGCCTCTGCGTGCTGGCCGGCGCCCACCGGCGGGCCGCTGAGGACGGCGTCCTGCTGCGGGTGCTCGCCTCCACCCGGGCTGTCATCCGCCCGCTGCAGATCACCGGCCTCTACGACCTGCTTGCCGTCCAGTCGGCCGACAGCGGAGCCGGCGCCGCCTGACGTACCGGTAGTGGCCGCCGCCGCACGAACACCGGTCCGACGCGCGTCCGCTACGTGCTGATCCCCCACTCGGCCTGCCGGCCTCGTGTGGCCGCCACACATCCTGAGCCCCACGCGCCGGAATCCGGCCGGGCGACGGCGTCGGTAGATCACCGACAGGTCACGATCGACGTGGCCCTGGCCGACTCTGCGCACCGTCCCTTTACAGTCTCCGGCCATGTGCCCTCAATCACAACGTGCAGCAGGGTGGCGAGGCGGTCCCTGGACCCCCAGCGGCCCGGCTGCGACGGACCCGGAGCCGCCCGCATGCTGACCATCGACGCGCTGCGGGTCACCTACGGCGGCGCCGTCGAGGCCGTGCGGGGCGTGACCATGGAGGTGGCCGACGGCAAGGTCGTCGCGGTCCTCGGCAGCAACGGTGCGGGGAAGAGCACGCTGCTGCGGACCATCTCCGGCACGCTGCGGCTGCACCGCGGGCGCGTTGACGAGGGCAGCGTGCACTTCGACGGCGACGTCCTCACCGGGCGCGACCCCGGGCAGATCGTCCGCCGGGGCGTGGTCCAGGTCCCGGAGGGGCGGCGGATCTTCGGCCGGCTCACCGTCGAGGAGAACCTGCGGGCCGGCGGCATGGGCAACCACGACCGGGCCGCCAAGGCGGCCGCGCACGCCCGGGTGCACGACCTGTTCCCGGTGCTGGCCGAGCGCAGCGGCCAGCGGGCGGGCCTGCTTTCCGGCGGTGAGCAGCAGATGCTGGCCATCGGACGGGCGCTCATGGCCAGCCCGAAGCTGCTGCTGCTCGACGAGCCCTCCCTCGGGCTGGCCCCGCGGATCATCGGCCAGATCGGCGAGGTGGTGGCCGAGATCAACCGGCAGGGCACCTCCGTCCTCCTCGTCGAGCAGAACGCCACGATGGCGCTCGGCGTGGCCGACCTGGCCTACGTCCTCGACGTCGGCAAGGTCTCGCTGTCCGGGCCGGCCGCGGAGCTCGCGCGCACCGACGAGGTGCAGCGGCTCTACCTCGGCCACGGCACCGACGCGCCCCGCGAGCAGGCCGGCCCCCGCGCCCCCCGCCGCACGCTGTCCCGGTGGACCGCGTGAGCGCCCTCGGCGCCGAGCAGGCGCAGACCCGGTCCGACGTCCCACCGGTGGAGGTCGAGCACGTCAGCGTCCGCTTCGGGGCCATCCGGGCGCTCAACGACGTGTCCTTCACGGTGGCGACGGGGTCCATCCACGCGGTCATCGGACCCAACGGCGCGGGCAAGTCGACGATGTTCAACGTCCTCTCGGGGGTCTACAAGGCCGCCGAGGGGGAGGTCCGCTTCGGGGACGCGCGGCTGGACCAGATGCGCCCGTTCCAGATCGCCGGGGTCGGCGTGGCCCGCGCGTTCCAGAACATCGCCCTCTCCGGCGCCCAGTCGGTGGCCGAGAACCTCATGCTCGGCCGGCACCACCTGACGAAGGCCGGCTTCCTGTCGTCGGGGCTGCGGCTGCCCCGCGCCACCCGCGAGGGCAAGGTGCACGGCGAGCGGATCCGGGAGATCGCCGAGTTCCTCGACCTCGGCGACAAGCTGCACATCCCGGTCGGCGTCCTGTCCTACGGCGACCAGAAGCGGGTCGAGGTGGCCCGGGCGCTGTGCACCGAGCCGCGGCTGCTGCTGCTCGACGAGCCCGTGGCCGGGATGAACGCCGAGGAGACCGACCGCATGGCCGAGGCGATCCGGGAGATCCGGTCCGCGCTCGGCATCTCGATCGTCCTCGTCGAGCACGACATGGGGATGGTCATGTCGCTGGCCGACCGGGTCACCGTCCTGGACTTCGGACGCCGGATCGCCGACGGCACGCCCGCCGAGGTGCAGGCCGACCCCGAGGTCATCCGCGCCTACCTGGGCTCCGGCGACGACGAGACGCCCGCCGAGGCGGCCGCACACCACACCACCGACACGCCAGGGACGGCCTCGTGACCCAGTTCCTCTCGCTCCTGCTCAACGGGTTGTCGCTCGGCGCCATCTACGCGCTGATCGCGCTCGGCTTCGTGATCATCTTCAAGGCCAGCGAGGTGGTGAGCTTCACCCACGGCTCGCTGCTGCTGCTGGGCGCCTACGCCATCGCGCGGCTGTCCGAGCCGCTGGGCTTCCTGCTCGCCGTGCTCGTCGGCCTGGTGATCACCGCGCTCGCCGCGATCCTCGTCGAGCGGTTCATCATCAACCGCCTCCGCGGGACCCCGGTGATCAGCCTGGCGATCGTCACCATCGGCGTCGACATCATCCTGCTGACCGAGCTGATCCGCCGGATCGGCCCGGACATCCTCAACGTGCCGCACCCGTGGGGCGGGGAGTCGGTGCGCATCGGGGGCATCGGCATCACCCAGAACCGGCTGATCGCCATGATCGTCGCCGGCCTGCTCATCGCCGCCTTCTTCGTCGCGTTCAAGTACTCGAGCTGGGGCGTGGCCATGCGCGCGTCGGCGGAGGACGGCGAGACGGCGGCGCTGATGGGCATCCGGCAGGGCCGGGTCTCCGCGCTGGCCTGGGTCGTCGCCGGTGTCCTCGCCGGGGTGGCCGCCCTATTCCTGGTCGGCAGCCCGACACCCGGGGTCAGCTCGGCCGTGTACGCCACGGCGCTGCGGGCCTTCCCGGCGGCCATCCTCGGTGGCCTGGACTCCACCGGGGGCGCACTGGTGGGCGGCCTGCTCATCGGGGTCGCTGAGTCCCTGGCCGCCGGCTACCAGGAGCAGCTGCTGTTCCTGGGCCGCGGCTTCGGTGAGGTCGTCCCCTACGTCGTGATGATCGCCGTCCTGCTGGTGCGGCCGTCGGGGCTCTTCGGCACCAAGGAGCTGACCCGTGTCTGAGCAGACCGTTACCCGGCCGGCGGGCGCCACCCGCTCGGCACCCGCCGCGTCCCGGCCGGCACCGGCCCGCAACCGCGGCTCCGTGGTCAAGTGGGTCCTGACCGCCGCGCTCCTGGTCTTCCTGCTGGTCTTCCCGCTGTACTTCGACGAGTTCTGGCTGCGCACCGGGTTCGCGGTGTTCGGCGCGGCCATCGGCGCCATCGGGCTGAACCTGCTCGTGGGCACCACCGGCCAGCTGTCCCTGGCGCACGCCTTCTTCCTCGCCGTCGGGGCGGTGAGCTACACGTACATCTCCGGCGAGTCCGGCGGCCTGGGCACCCGCGCCGGACTGGAGGGTCTGGGCCTGCCGCCGATCGTCGGGATGGTCGTCGGCGTCCTGCTCGCCGGGCTCGCCGGGCTGATCTTCAGCCCGATCGCGGCGCGGTTGCGGGGCATCTACCTGGGCGTCGCCTCGCTCGGCCTGGTCTTCATCGGCGTCCACGTGATCAACACCTGGACGCCGGTGACCGGTGGGTTCAACGGCCGTTCGGCGCCGGACTTCTCACTGTTCGGCTTCACCTTCGGCAACAGCGACCCGCAGCTGTTCGTCCTCGGCGTGCCCTTCCGGGAGGCCGAACGGCTGTGGTACCTCGGCCTGGTCCTGGCACTGGCCGCCTACGTGTTCGCCCGCAACCTGCTGCGCAGCCGGCCCGGCCGAGCGCTGCAGACACTGCGGGACAGCGAGGTCGCCGCCTCGGTGATGGGCGTCAACGTGCAGGCCTACAAGGCACGGGTGTTCCTGGTCAGCTCGATGTACGCCGGCCTGTCCGGGGTCCTCTACGCGCTGTCCATCGGCAGCATCGCCCCGGAGTCGTTCACGCTCGTGGTCTCGATCCAGTACCTGGCGATGATCGTGCTGGGCGGACTGGGTTCGGTGGGCGGGGCGGCGCTGGGCGCCTTGTTCGTCACCGCACTGCCGCTGCTGTTCCAGCAGTACGCCGACGTCCTCCCGCTGGTCAGCGCGCCCGGCCAGGGCGGCATCTCGGCGGGCTTCGCCGCCCGGTTCCTCTACGGTGCCGCGATCATCCTCATCGTCCTGTTCGAGCCCGCCGGGCTGGCCGGCATCGCGCAGCGACTCACCTCCCGCTTCCGCCGGGGCCGTGCGCCCGACCGCAGCGGACTCGCCACAACACCCCCGGAGCAACCCGGCTCCGCACCGACCCCCTCCGACCGACCAGCACAAGGGAGCGACACCAGATGAGAACAGGCAAGGCTCTGCGCACGACCACCGTGATCGCCGCAGCCGTCGCCGTGGCGACCGCCGGCTGCAGCACCAAGGCACCGGAGGGCGGAGGCGGAGGCGGCGGCGGCGGAGGCGGCGGCGGGGGATCCGAGGTCGCGACCGACGTCGGCATCCAGGGGACGACGATCACCCTCGGCGTCCTCACCGACCTCACCGGCGTGTTCGCCGCGGTCGGCCAGGACATCACGAACGCCAACCAGCTGTTCTGGCAGAACAACAAGGTGTGCGACACCTACAACGTCGAGCTGAACGTCCAGGACACCGGCTACGTCCCGCAGACCGGTGTGCAGCTCTACAGCGGCATGAGGGACAGCATCCTGGCCATGCAGCAGACGATCGGCTCGCCGATCAACACCGCGCTCGCCCCGGAGTACGAGGCCGACCAGATCGTCAACTTCCCCTCGGCGTGGGCTCGCACCCTCACCGAGATCCCCGGCACCGGCGTCCTGGGCGCCACCTACGACGTGGAGCTGGCCAACGGCTACTCCTACCTCTTCGAGGAGGGCCTCCTGCAGGAGGGCGCCACCGTGGGGCACATCTACTTCGAGGGCGAGTACGGGGAGAACGGCCTGGCCGGTTCCGAGGCGGTCGCGGAGGAGCGCGGCCTGACGATTATCCCGGCGCAGATCAAGGCGACCGACCAGGACATGACCGCGCAGATCACCCAGTTCGCCGCGGCGGGGGTCGACGCCATCGCCCTCACCGTCGCGCCCACGCAGACCGCATCCGCGGCCGGCGTGGCGGCGGCCCAGGGCCTGGACGTGCCGATCATCGGCAGCAACCCGGTCTTCGCGCCGGGCCTGCTGCAGGGGCCGGCGGCCCAGGCGCTCAAGGACAACCTCTACGTCGCCTCGCCGATCTCCTCCTGGGACCAGCACCCCGAGCTGCTGAGGCAGTACCAGGAGGCCTACCCGAACGTCACGCCGAGCCTCGGCGCGGTGTTCGGCTACGGCATGGCCGAGACCATGAAGCAGGTCCTCGACGCCGCCTGCGCGAACGGTGACCTGACCCGCGCGGGTGTGGGCGCCGCGTTCGGGGAGCTCCAGGACATCGAGACCGGCGGGCTCATCGTCCCGATCGAGGGCTTCGAGACGGGCAAGTCGCCCAGCACGCAGAGCTTCATCCTGCGGCCGCAGGACGTCCCCGGCGGCGTCACCGTCGTCAGGGAGGCGTTCGAGGGCGAGTTCGCGCAGGGCTTGGCCTGACCCTCGGCACGATCACGGCGGCGCCCCCTCCCGGTCGGGAGGGGGCGCCGTTGCGTCGTGCGGCCCGGAGGGCTCTGCCGGGGCCGAGGCGGCGGCTCCACACGGCTGATCCACCGACCTCCGCGAGCGGGTCCGGTTCGACCTCGGACGGATGGGCGCCATCCGGCGTCGCGGAGTCCCACAGCCTGGCTCTGCGGGCGCTCTCAGCACTGTGCGCGCGCAGGAGGACCAGCAGAGCGGGGAACAGGCCCGCAGAGCAGAGCAGTGGGCACGGGGTGCGCCGCAGACGGTGGCCCCGGTCGTGGCCCACCAGCGCACCGGTCACAGCCGGCCGCGGCGGGTGACCGGGACCAGCCGGACGGCGAGGAGTGCAGCGAGCACCGCGGCGACCTGCAGCGGCACCCACGGCGGTGCGGACCGGGCCGCGGTCGCCATGAGGAACGGGACGGCGAAGCCGAGGTAGGCGCAGGCCAGGAACACCGACGTCAGCTCGCCCCGGCGGGTGGGCGCGGCCAGCCGGCCGGTGACGGTGAGCCCGGCCGCCAGGCACAGGCCTCCGCCCGACCCGAGCAGGGGTGCCGCGGCCACCAGCCAGGGCCAGTCTCCGGTGGCCACGAAGACCGCCGCCGCGACAAAACCGGTCGCGCCGAGGGCGGTGCCGGTGACGGCGGTCCACGGCCCCAGCCGGCGCTGCAGACCGGCCACGAGCGTCCCCGCACCAAGCGTCACCCCGGCGAGGACGCCGGTGACCGCCACCCCACCGGCCGGCAGCTCGCCCAGCAGCGGCACGGCGGAGATGACCGACGAGGGGAAGGCGTAGACGCACACGGCGACGGGGGCCAGCACGGTCGCGGCCAGCGCCAGGTTGCCCGGCGGCAGCAGCGGGACGGCGGGGCTGCTGGCGGACCGCCGCCCGCCGGCGTGCAGGACGACGGTCTCCGGCAGCCGCAGCGCCAGCGCCAGCCCCGCACCCACCAGCACCGCGTGCAGGAGGTAGGGCAGCACGGTCGGCGCCGGGGCGAACTGGCCCAGCAGCCCGCTGGAGAGCGGCCCCAGGGAGAAGCCCGCCGTCATGGCCACCGCAGCCCGCCGTCCACCCGCGCCCTCGCCGGAGGCTGCGGACAGCTCGGCGATCCACGCGCTCGCGACGCTGAACACGACGCCGCTGACCACGCCCTGCAGGAAGCGGGCGCCGAACAGCAGCACCAGCGAGCCGCCAGCCGCGGCGAAGGCCAGCGACGCCAGCCCGGCGAGCACCACGCCGGGGATCGCGACGCGGCGGCGGCCCAGCCGGTCCGACAGCGGTCCGGCCAGGAAGAGCGCGGGCACGAGGCCGGCGGCGTAGCAGCCGAACAGCGCGGTCAGCACCTCGGGGGAGAGGTCCAGCCGCTCCTGGTAGACCAGCAGCAGGGGCGTCGGGACGTTCGTGCCGGCCGCGACCGCGAACAACGTGAACACCGCTCGCCTCCAGGCCACCGCGGCACCCTACGGAGGCGGCGCCCGCCGCGTCGCGGGAGGTGCGGGGGAGCCGCTGACCCACGGCTGCCGGCCCGGGGGCAGACTCAGGGATGCTGACGGCGACGAACGAGGAGGATTCCGTGCGCGATGCGGTCATCTGCGAGCCCTTGCGGACCCCGGTGGGCGGCTTCGGCGGCTCCCTGCGCGACGTCCCGGTGCAGGAGCTCGCGGCCACGGTGGTCCGGGCGGTCATGGCGCGCACCGGGCTGCCGCCGGACTCGGTGGACGACGTCCTGCTCGGGCACTGCTACCCGACGATGGAGGCCCCGGCGCTGGGCCGCGTCGCCGCTCTGGACGCCGGCCTGCCGGTGACCGCCTCGGGCCTGCAGATCGACCGCCGCTGCGGCTCCGGCCTGCAGGCGGTCCTGTACGGCGCCATGCAGGTGCAGTCCGGCGCGTCGGACGTCGTCCTGGCCGGCGGAGCCGAGTCGATGAGCAACGCGCCCTTCTACTCCACGGCCATGCGCTGGGGCGTCAAGCCCGGGCCCGGCGTGCTGCTGCAGGACGGGCTCGCCCGCGGCCGGGTGACCGCCGGCGGACAGAACCACCCGGTGCCCGGCGGGATGCTGGAGACCGCCGAGAACCTGCGGCGGGAGTACCGGATCAGCCGCGAGGAGCAGGACGAGTACGCCGTCCGCAGCCACCAGCGCGCCGCCGCGGCCACCGAGGACGGCCGGTTCGCCGACGAGATCGTGCCGGTGACGATCAAGGGCCGCAAGGGGGACACCGTCGTCGACCGCGACGAGCACATCCGCCCCGACTCCAACGTCGAGACGCTGGCGAAGCTGCGCCCGATCATGGGCAGGGACGACTCGGAGGCGACGGTCACCGCCGGTAACGCCAGCGGGCAGAACGACGGCGCCGCGGTCTGCGTGGTCACCACGCCGGAGAAGGCGGCGGAGCTGGGCCTGCGGCCGCTGGCGCGGGTGGTGTCCTGGGCGGTGGGCGGCGTCCCGCCGAAGACCATGGGCATCGGGCCGGTGCCGGCCACCGCCAAGGCGCTCGCGCTGGCCGACGTCAAGCTGACCGAGGTCGACCTCATCGAGCTCAACGAGGCCTTCGCCAGCCAGGTGCTGGCCGTGACGCGCGAGTGGGGCTTCACCGACGCGGACTTCGAGCGGACCAACGTCAACGGCTCCGGCATCTCGCTGGGCCACCCGGTGGGCGCGACCGGAGGGCGCATCCTGGCCACCCTCACCCGCGAGATGGTGCGCCGCGACGCCCGCTACGGCCTGGAGACGATGTGCATCGGCGGCGGGCAGGGCCTCGCCGCGCTGTTCGAGCGGGTCTAGACCCGGCCGAGGCCGGCGGCCCGCCGCACGGCATGATCGCGGTCACACCCCCGTGCAGTGAGGAGAGCCGCCGATGTCCGAGTCCGGTCCCACCGCCCCGCAGCGCGTCGCGATCGTGACCGGCGCGGCCCGCGGCATCGGCGCCGCCACCGCACTGCGGCTGGCCGAGGACGGCTTCGCAGTGGCGGTGCTCGACCTGGTCGAGGATGACGCCCACGGCACGGTGCGGGAGATCGAGGCCGCCGGCGGCCGGGCCCTGGCCGTGGGCGCCGACGTCGCCGACGCCGCCCAGGTGCAGACCGCCGTCGAGCGGATCGTCGCCGAGCTCGGACCGCCGGTGGTGCTGGTCAACAACGCCGGCGTCACCCGCGACAACCTGCTGTTCAAGATGACCGACGCCGACTGGGACCTGGTCATGCACGTGCACCTGCGCGGCTCGTTCCTCATGACCCGCGCGGTGCAGCAGCACATGGTGCAGGCCGGCTGGGGTCGGGTGGTCAACCTGTCAAGCACCTCGGCGCTGGGCAACCGCGGCCAGGCCAACTACGCCACCGCCAAGGCCGGGCTGCAGGGCTTCACCAAGACCCTGGCCCTCGAGCTGGGGAAGTTCGGCGTCACCGCCAACGCCATTGCGCCGGGGTTCATCGCCACGGACATGACGAAGGCGACCGCGGCCCGCATCGGTGAGGACTGGGAGTCCTACGTCGCCAAGCGGGCCGCGGCGATCCCGGTGCAGCGTGCCGGCGTCCCGGCCGACATCGCGCACACGGTGTCCTTCCTGGTCAGCGAGGGGGCCGGCTTCGTATCCGGGCAGGTCGTCTACGTCGCCGGCGGCCCGAGGACCTGAGAGAGGACCCCTCTGCCCCCCACGCCTCGCAGGCTCGCGCGGGTCCCTGCAGAGGGGCCGCCCTGCCCCCGGGTCCCTGCAGCGGGGCCGTGCCCGGGTGCGGGCCTGGTCAGGACGACGGGTCGCGGTCGGGGTAGCGGGCGCGGGCCAGCGCGTACACCCCGAACGCGGCGAACCCGGCGGCCACCGCGCCCAGCAGCCACGGCCCGGCGCCGGCGGAGGCCAGAACGGTCATCGCGCCGTCCAGTCCGGTGGCGGCGGAGACGTCGGCGGTGCGCGCCGCCTGCCACAGCAGCACCCCCACCAGGCCGAATGCCAGCCCTTTGGCGACGTAGCCGACCCGGCCGATGGCCTCGATCACCGGCTCCCAGCGGTCGGGGGCGGCCGGCAGGTCGATGTCCTTCATGAAGCCGCCGGTGAACCCGCGCACCAGCGTGTAGGCCCCGACCGCGACCACCCCGACCGCGACGGCGAGGACCAGCGCCGTCCCGCCCGGCAGCTCCAGGGTCTCGCCGGTGAGCTCGCGCAGCCGCTCGTCGGCCTCGTACTCCAGACCGAGGGCGAACAGCAGGGCGGTCGCCCCGAGGACGGCGTAGACCGCGGCCTTGGCCAGGCACTTCGTGCAGACGAACGCCGTCCGGAGGCGGTGCTGCGGCTCGAGCAGCCCGCGCCACCACAGCAGCACCTCACCGGCCTGCCACAGGGCCAGCGCGAGCATGCCCGCGCCGATCAGCCAGAGCAGGACCGACCCGCCGGGGGTGCCCGCCACGGTCTGCAGGGCGCCGGTCTGGTCGGCGTCGGTGCGGGTGCTGCCACGCGCCAGCTGGACGGTCAGCCAGCCGATCAGGAGGTGCAGGACGCCGTAGGCGACCAGGCCCACGCGAGCCACCGCCGCCAGCACCGGATGGTCGGTGACCCCGCGGGCGTGCTCCACCAGCCGGTGGACACGGTCGAGCACGGGGCGGGTGGAGGGCACGCCGACGATCGTGCGCGCCGGAACTCAGGTCCGCTCGGGGTGGCGGGCCCGGACCAGGCAGTAGGCGCCGAACGCGGCGATACCCAACGCAACCAGGGTCAGCAGCACCTGGCCGAAGGGGGCCTCGAGGATGGTGCGCAGGGCGCCGTCGAGACCGGTGGCCCGGGCGGCGTCGAAGGTGAGTGCGGCGTAGAGGAGCAGCCCGCCGACCACGCCCAGCGCGACGCCCTTGGCGGGGAAGCCGGCCTGCCCGAGGCGGGTGACCAGCCGGGTCGTCTGCGGCGAGGCCGAGCGCAGGTCGACCTCCTGGAGGAACCGCTTCGAGACCCCCTTGTGCACCAGGTAGACGCCCACGCCGATGACCACCAGGCCGACCAGCCCGACCAGCCAGCGCCCGGCCGGCCAGCCGAAGACACCGGCGGCCTGCTGCTGGCCGCCGCCGGACCCGCCGCTGGTCGCGGTGCGGACCGCCAGGACGGCCAGCGCCGCGTAGAGGACGGCCTTGGCGACCGCCTTGACGGTTTTCTCCAGGGCCTTCTTCCGGACGTCCCCGGACGAGGACAACCGGGCCCGCCAGCGCAGCACCTCGGCCGCCTGCCAGGCCGCCAGCGCGACCAGCCCGACCGCCAGCAGCCACAGCAGCGGCCGGCCCAGGGGCTGGTCGGCCAGCGTCGCTAGCGCACCGGCCTGATCGGCGGACTGACCGCTGCTGCCGCCCCAGGCCAGCTGCAGCGCCAGCCAGGCGACGAGCAGGTGCACCACCCCGTAAGCCACGAGGCCGATGCGTGCCAGGTGCTCGAGGGCGTCACTGTTGCCCGCCCGGCCCGCGGCCCCCGCGGCCCGTTCCGTCGTCCCGCCCATGCCCGGCTCCCCTCAGCTCGCTGCACCGTCCTCGAGAGGACGGATCAGCGTGGCACAACCGCAGGGCCCGCGCCGGGTCCGTCGTCCCCCCGTCCCCCGGCGAGATCGCCGATGTCGTACGGATGCAGGCCCGTGGCCGTGCGAGACCGCCGATCTCGCCGGGACGGTCAGAGCCCCGGCCGCTCCTCACCCCACGGGGTGCCGGGCCCGGGCCAGGCAGTACACCGCGAACGCGGACAGCCCGACCGCGACCAGGGTCAGCACCCAGGCGCCGTACGGCTCGGCGGCCACCGCCCGCAGCGCTCCGTCCAGACCGGTGGCCCGCGCCGGGTCGAACGACACCGCCGCCCACCCGACGACCGCGCCGACCAGGACGAAGGCCACGCCCTTGAGCACGAAACCGGCCTGGCTGGCCCGGTGCTCCACGGTGCACAGCGCGGGAGAGACGGTGGAGAGGTCGATCTCGTCGAGGAAGTCCGACCGCAGCCCTTTGCGGACGTGGTAGACGCCGATGGCGGCCACCACCACGCCCACCGCGACGACGAGTGCCTGCCCGCCGGGCCAGGCGAGCACGCCGCGCACCACCCGGGTGTCCGCGCCCGGGCGGCTGCCGTGGCCGAGGGCGACCCGGGCCGCGGAGACGGCCAGGAAGCCGTAGACCAGCGCCGTCCCGACGGTCTTGCCCAGCTGCACCACCGCCCGCCGCCGGTCGGGGCCGGGCGCGGGCAGCGTGCGGTGGTGGCGGAGCACCTCCACGGCCTGCCACAGGCACAGCCCGGCCAGGCTGGCGCTCAGCAACCACAGCAACAGGGGGCCGACGGGCGAGTCCGCGAGCAGCGCCATCGCCCCGCGCTGGTCCACGACACCGTTGGCGGCCGGCCGGACGCGGCCGGCGTGCCAGGCCAGCTGCAGCGCCAGCCAGGCGACCAGCAGGTGCAGCAACGCGTAGCCGACGAGGCCGATCCGGGCCGCCGAGCGCAGCGCCGTGCTGTGCGCGGCACGGTGCGCCAGTGACGACGGATCGTCTGCCTGCCCCGCCTCGGTCGCCACGCCGCACTCCGCTCCGCCGGCCGCGTTGCTGCGGCACACCAGGCAGGGTGACACGACTGGCGCCGGAACGTCGGGGCCGGTCCGCGAGGGGCCGCGGACGGCGTCCGGCGGTGGGGGACACTGGGGACCGTGGCGAGCGGTGTGGCGGGAACGGCGGGGCAGCGGACGGGTCCGGACCAGGCCCGGCGGGCGTGGCCCCGGTGGCTGGCCGGCGGGGTCGCGCTGCTGGTCCTCGCGGTGGTCGCCGTCTTCTGGACCGACGGCGGCGCGCGGCTGCTCCTGGGTGTGGCCGGCGCGGCGCTCTGTGCCCGTGGCGCGCAGCAGGCGACCGGGCCCGTCGGCCGCAGCCGGGCGCCGGCGGCGGCGCTGGTCCTCGCCG
>JALYNA010000428.1 GCA_030773455.1 Actinomycetota bacterium | reverse complement strand
CGCCTCGACCGGACGCCCGGGCGGCGGCGCCGGACGCGGCAGCCAGGGCCCGGCCAACCGCGGCAAGCGCAAGCGCCGCTGACCCGGCGCGTGCGGCGTCCCCCCGCCGACGCCCGCGCCGGCAACGACCACCCGGGCGACCCGGACGCCCGCACCGACTGGGAGGACACGCCATGAGCGCCCCGCACCACCCGACCGAGCCGGCCGGCCCCATCAGTGAGGCCACCTCCGGCGCCGTCCTGAGCCCGGTCCCGGCCGACGCCGGGGTCCCGACGCAGCCGGATCTGCCGGACCCCGACGAGGACGGAGCGGACGCCGCGGTCGAGCCGGCTGACGTGGCCGGAGACGACGGCCCGGACGACGCCGCGGACAACGGCGGGAGCGGCGACGACCTGCTGGTCCGCGAGGGGGACGTCGCCGGTGACTACCTCGAGCGGCTGCTCGACATCCTCGACGTGGACGGCGACATCGACCTCGACGTCGAGGGCGACCGGGCCTCGGTGGCGATCGTCGGTGGCGACCTAAAGGACCTGGTGGGTGCCGACGGTGCGGTGCTCGAGGCGCTGCAGGAGCTCACCCGGCTTGCCGTCGCCCAGGCCACGGGCGTGCGCAGCCGGCTGATGCTCGACATCAGCGGGTTCCGCGCGCGGCGCCGGGCCGACCTGACCTCGCTGGCAGCCGACACGGCCCGCCGGGTGGCCCACAGCAGGCAGCCGGAGCGTCTGTCGCCGATGAACCCGTTCGAGCGCAAGGTCGTGCACGACGTCATCGCCGGGGTCGCCGGCGTGCACAGCGAGTCCGAGGGCGAGGAGCCCAACCGCCGCGTCGTGGTGCTGCCGGATCGGTGAGCGAGCTGGCGAGCCCACCCGAGGACACCGCCTCCCCTGACGCGGGTGCCGCAGCCGTCCCACCAGCACCGGCGGTCGCCCGCTCGATCTTCGGGCCGGTTCTGGCCGACGCCGAGCGCTACGTCGCCCGGCTGGCCGGCGACGGCGTCACGCGGGGGCTGATCGGCCCACGCGAGGTGCCCAGGTTGTGGGAGCGGCACGTGCTCAACAGCGCGGCGGTCGCCGACGCCGTCCCGCCGGGGGCCCGCGTGGTCGACGTCGGCAGCGGCGCCGGCCTGCCCGGCATCCCGCTGGCCCTGGCCCGGCCGGACCTCCGGCTCGCCCTCGTCGAGCCGATGGCCCGGCGGGTGGAGTTCCTGGAGGAGGTCGTCGCCGAGCTCGGCGCTCCCTGGCGGGTGGTGCGCGGCCGGGCGGAGGAGCGCTCGGTGCGAGCCGCGGTGGGTCCGGTGGACGTCGTCACCGCGCGGGCCGTCGCAGCGCTCCCCCGGTTGGTGTCGTGGTGCCGCGGGTTGATGCGCCCGGGTGCCCAGCTGGTCGCCCTCGTCGGGACCCGTGCGGTGGCGGAACTGCCGGCACTGGTGCCCGAGCTGGAGGCGGCCGGGATGCGGGACGTCCACGCCCGGACTGTCGGCGCAGAGCTGGGGGAGGCTGCCACTACCGTGGTGGTTATGACCCGTGGCCCGCGATGACCCACGGTCCACGTGGAACGTATACGACTTCCGGCATCGGTTCCACGGGAAACGGACCGGCAGGGAGGACCTGAGATGACCGACCCGGGCCAGCGGCTGCGGAGCAGTCTCGCCGCCGACCAGTCGGCCGGCTCACCTTCGGTCAACGGCATGGCCGACTTCGACAGCCCCATCGCGATGGAGGCGCTGCGGGCCACCAAGGTCCTGCACGCGGCCGACCAGGAGCCGTTCCCTGCCCCGGGACGCATCCGGGTCATCACCATCGCCAACCAGAAGGGCGGCGTCGGCAAGACCACCTCGTCGGTCAACCTGGGCGTCGCCCTGGCGCTGTACGGGCTGCGGACACTGGTGATCGACCTGGACCCGCAGGGCAACACGAGCACGGCACTCGGCGTCGACCACAGCGTCGGGACGCCGTCGGTCTACGACGCCCTCGTCGGGGACAGCTCGCTCGCGGAGGTCGTGCACCCGACGACGGCCTCCCCGCTGCTGTCGTGCGTCCCGGCGACCATCGACCTGGCCGGCGCGGAGATCGAGCTGGTCTCCGTCGTGGCCCGTGAGTACCGGTTGCGCCGGGCGATCGAGACCCACCTGCAGAGCTCCCGCCGGAGCAGCGGCCGCACTACGTGCTCATCGACTGCCCGCCGTCCCTGGGACTGCTCACGCTGAACGCCCTGGTGGCCGGCGACGAGGTGCTCATCCCCATCCAGTGCGAGTACTACGCGCTCGAGGGTCTGGGGCAGCTGCTCAACAACATCGACCTGGTCCGCCGGCACCTGAACCCGGGAATCGCCGTCCGGACCATCCTGCTCACGATGTACGACGGACGGACGAAGCTCGCCGACCAGGTGGCCGAGGAGGTGCGCAACCACTTCGGCAGCCTGGTGCTGGACGCCGTCATCCCGCGGAACGTGCGAGTCTCGGAAGCGCCGGGCTACGGCCAGTCGGTGGTCACCTACGACCCCGGCTCGCGCGGCTCCACGAGCTACGTCGAGGCCGCCCGGGAGCTGGCCCGCCGCGGTGTCGCGCTGCCGCCGCTGCCGTCGCGCCCGTCCCCCGGCACCCCTGTCCCCGCTGCTCCCCTGGGCGCGGCGTTCCCCGACACCGACGCGGCGACCGTCCCCGTCTCCCCGTCCTCTGAGGAGCGAACATGAGCAAGCGCGGTGGCCTGGGCCGGGGACTGGCGGCGCTGATCCCCACCAGCGCACCGGCCGACGAGCAGCCCGCGCTGCCCGGTACCGAGGACGGAACGGCAGCTCAGAGCGGCGATCCCAAGGTTGCGTCGGCGCCGGCCGTTCCGCCGGTCCACCTGCTGCCGCCGGCCGCCCAGGCCGCGGCGACGGTGGCCGCGCAGGCGGCGTCGACAGCGGGAGCGGCCGCCGTCGGTGTCCCCGGCGCGGAGCTGCGCGAGGTCGCCGTGGTCGACGTCGTCCCCAACCCCAAGCAGCCCCGCCAGGTGTTCGACGACGAGGCGCTGGAGGAGCTCACCTACTCCGTGCGCGAGTTCGGCCTGCTGCAGCCGATCGTCGTGCGGGAGCGCGCGGAGGGCGGCTACGAGCTCATCATGGGCGAGCGCCGGCTCCGCGCCGCCCGCGCCGCCGGCCTCACGTTCGTGCCGGCCATCATCCGAGACACGACCGACGACGCCCTGCTGCGCGACGCCCTGCTGGAGAACATCCACCGCGTCCAGCTCAACGCGCTGGAGGAGGCCGCGGCCTACCAGCAGCTGCTGGAGGAGTTCGGCGCCACGCACGAGGAGCTGGCCAGCAGGATCGGCCGCAGCCGTTCGCAGGTCACCAACACCATCCGGCTGCTCAAGCTGCCGGTGAAGGTGCAGACCCGGGTCGCCGCCGGCGTCATCTCCGCCGGCCACGCCCGGGCGCTGCTGGGCCTAGCCGACGCCGAGGCCCAGGAGGCCCTCGCCGCGCGGATCGTCGCCGAGGGCATGTCGGTCCGGGCCACCGAGGAGGCCGTGGCGCTGGCCGTCGCCGAGCAACCAGCGGCCAGGCGCCGGACGCGGCGGTTCAACGCGCCCGGCGTCGAGGACCTCGCCGGCCGGCTGTCGGACGCCTTCGAGACCAAGGTCAAGATCCAGATCGGCCGGGCGAAGGGCCGCATCGTCGTCGAGTTCGGCTCGGTCGACGACCTGCAGCGGATCATCGGCCAGATGGCCCCGGACATCACCGGACGCCGTCCCGAGCAGTGACACCCCGCGGAGGCCCCGTTCCGTCACGGACGGAACGGGGCCTCGGCGTCCGCCCTCTCGACGGCCCCGTCCAGGGCCCCGCTTGGCCCCGTCTCGGGTCCCGCCCCGAGCTTGCGAGGGGTGGGGAGAACGGGGCCCTTCTACGAGCGGCGGGGGGCAGGGGGTCCTTGTTCAGCGGGTGGCGAAGGCCCGGCGGGTCAGCAGCTTCGCGAGGACGTCGCCCAGCGAGGAGCCGGCTGCCTCGACCGCCATCGGGAACATTGAGGTCTGGGTCAGCCCCGGGGAGACGTTCACCTCGAGGAAGTGCACCTGTCCGTCGGGGGTGACGATGGCGTCGGTGCGGGACAGGTCGGCGAGGCCGAGCACCTCGTGCACCTGGACGGCCATCCGCGCGGCCCGCTCCGCCACCTCGGCCGGCACCCGGGCCGGCGCGTGGTACTCGGTGAGGCCGGGGGTGTAGCGCGCGGTGTAGTCGAAGACGCCGGACTCGGGGGCGATCTCCACCGCCGGCAACGCCTCCGGACCGTCGCCGAGGTCGACCACCGACAGCGCCACCTCCACCCCGTCCACGTAGCGCTCCACCATGACCGTGTCGCCGTAGGCGAAGCAGCTGACCATGGCGGTGGGCAGGTCCTCGACGCGGCTGACCTTCTGCACGCCCAGCGCGGAGCCGCCCGAGGCCGGCTTGACCATCAGGGGCAGGCCCAGGCGGGCGACGATGAGGTCGAGCACCGCGCCGGCGCCCAGCTCCCGGAAGGTGCTGTGCGGCAGGGCCACCCAGTCCGGCGTGGCGACCCCGGCGGAGCGGACGACCGACTTAGCGGCCGGCTTGTCCCAGGCCAGCCGGCAGACCGCGGCCGCGGAACCGACGTAGGGGACGCCGGCCAGGTCGAGGACCGCCCGCAGCGCGCCGTCCTCGCCCGTGGCGCCGTGCAGTGCGATGAAGACCGCGTCGGCGGGCGCGGCAGCCAGGCCGGGGAGCAGCTCGGCGTCGGCGTCGTGCAACTCGGCGTCCACACCGGCACGGGCGAGCTCCTCGGCCACCTGGGTGCCGGAGGACAAGCTCACCTCCCGCTCGACGTTCAGCCCACCGGCGAGGACGACGGTGCGCAGAGGGTCCACCGCCGCCTGGGGTCCGGTGGCGGGCGCGGGCTCGGTCACTCTGTCTCCTCGCTGGCGCTCGTCCACGCCGTGACCGCGGTCGCTCTGCTCATAGACGGCCTCGCGGTCATCCACGGTCCTCGTATCGGTCGCTGTTGGCCGGGCCGACGATGCCCTCGGCCCCACCCCGGCCGTGCGGCCCCGGCACGGCCCGGAAGCTCCCGGTGTCCACGCGGTCGAAGGTGGAGTGCAGGTCCAGCTCGGCCTCGATGACACGGGCCAGCCGGCGCACGCCCTCCCGGATCTGGTCCGGCTCGGGGTAGCAGTAGGACAACCGCATGTGCTCGCGGCCCGATCCGTCGGCGTAGAAGCCGATGCCTGGCACGTAGGCCACGTGCGCGTTGACCGCGCGGGGCTGCATGAGCTTGGCGTCGAGCCCGTGCGGCAGCTTCAGCCACACGTAGAAGCCGCCGTCCGGGCGGGTCCAGGTGGTGCCCGCCGGCATGAGCGCGTCCAGCGACTCGAGGGTGGCGTCGCGCCGCTCCCGGTACAGCTCGACGAAGTGCTTGATCTGCTCCCGCCACGGCTGGGTGTCCAGGTACCGGGCGACGGCGTACTGGGTCAGCGAGGGCGGGCAGAGCACCTGCGCCTCGGTGGCCAGCACCAGCTTCTCCCGGACGGCGAGCGGGGCGAGCACCCAGCCCACCCGCAGGCCCGGGGAGAACGTCTTGGAGAACGAGCCGAGGTAGATGACCCGCCGGTCGTCCCGGGCCCGCAGGGCGCGCATGGGCTCGCGGTCGAAGCCGAGCAGGCCGTAGGGATTGTCCTCGATGACCAGCAGGTCGTAGCGGTCGGCGATCTCCATGACCGCCTGGCGGCGCGGCTCGGACAGCGTCACGCCGGCCGGGTTGTGGTAGTTCGGCACGGTGTAGAGGAACTTCACCCGGTCGCCGGCGGCACGGCACTCCAGCAGTACCTGCTCCAGCGCCTCCGGGATCAGCCCGTCGTCGTCCATGGCGACGTGCCGGACACGGGCCTGCGCCGCCTGGAAGACGCCCAGGGCGCCGACGTAGGAGGGGCCCTCGGCGAGGACGACGTCGCCGGGGTCGCAGAAGACGCGGGTGACCAGGTCCAGCCCCTGCTGGGAGCCGACGGTCACGACCACCTCGCTCGGCGAGGCGTCGGTGATGCCCTCCAGCGCCATGACGTCGCAGATCCGCTCGCGCAGCCGCGGGTCACCCTGGCCGGAGCCGTACTGCAGCGTCTGCGCGCCCATCCCGGAGACCAGCTCGCCGATCATCGAGCCGACCGCGTCCAGCGGCAGGGCGGTGACCGCGGGCATCCCGCCGGCCAGCGAGACCACCTCGGGGCGGCTGACGACGGAGAACAGCGCGCGGATCTCCGAGGTTTTCATCCCGTGCGTGCGGGCCGCGTACCGGTCTGCCAGCGGGTCCAGCCGCGGGTGGCGCGGAGCGAGGTGGTGCACACCGGGGCCCGGGGGCGTCCCGGGCGGGAGATCGGCCACGTACCGAGTGT
>JALYNA010000427.1 GCA_030773455.1 Actinomycetota bacterium | reverse complement strand
CTCCGGGCCCTGCGGGCCGGCCTCCGCCAGCGGGAAGTGGCCGACCTCCCGCAGCCGCGCCAGGGCCGCATCGAGGGGAACCACGCAGCTGAGCACCGTCGGCGCCACCCGTCGCAGCCCCAGCTCGGCCAGCCGGCGGTCGCGGCCACCTCGGCCAGCAGGGCCTCGTCGTCGCTGCGGACCAGCGAGACGGCCGGCAGCAGCCGCAGCCGGCCGTGTCGCCGGGCGACGTCGTGGACGACGGTCGCCGCCCGCGTTTCCCCCGGGGTCGCGGGGGCCGTGGGTACAGGGTCAGGATCGGCTCATGACCGACCCTCGTGCCGGCCAGCCGGCTGCCCCCAGCGACCTGGTGGACGTCGTCTCGCTGGTCACCGCCTACTACACGCTCGAGCCGGACCCGGCCGACCCGGCCCAGCAGGTCGCGTTCGGCACGTCCGGGCACCGCGGGTCGGCGTTCGACGCGGCGTTCAACGAGGCGCACATCGTCGCAACCACGCAGGCCATCTGTGAGTACCGCGCCGCCCAGGGCTACGACGGGCCGCTGTTCATCGGCCGGGACACCCACGCGCTCTCCGAGCCGGCCTGGGCCTCGGCGCTGGAGGTGCTGGTCGCCAACGACGTGACGGTGCTGGTGGACGCCGCCGACCGCTACACGCCCACGCCGGCGGTCAGCCACGCCATCCTGCGGGCCAACCGGGGCCGCACCAGCGGTCTCGCCGACGGCATCGTCGTCACCCCGTCGCACAACCCGCCGCGTGACGGCGGCTTCAAGTACAACCCGCCCAACGGCGGCCCGGCCGACACCGACGCCACCAAGGTGATCGCCGCCCGCGCGAACGAGCTGCTGCGCCACGAGCTCGAGGACGTGCAGCGGGTGCCCTTCACCCGGGCCCGCGCCGCCGCGACCGCGCACGACTTCCTCGGCGACTACGTCGACGACCTGCCCTCGGTGCTCGACCTCGACGCGGTCCGGGACGCCGGCGTCCGCATCGGCGCGGACCCGCTCGGCGGCGCCAGCGTCGACTACTGGGGGGCGATCGCCGAGCGGCACCGCCTCGACCTCACCGTGGTCAACCCGCTGGTGGACCCGACCTGGCGGTTCATGACGCTGGACTGGGACGGCAAGATCCGGATGGACTGCTCCTCGCCGTCGGCCATGGCCTCGCTGATCAGCAAGCGGGAACAGTTCCAGATCGCCACCGGCAACGACGCCGACGCCGACCGGCATGGCATCGTGACCCCCGATGGCGGGCTGATGAACCCCAACCACTTCCTCGCCGTCGCGATCTCCTACCTGTTCGCGCACCGGCCGGAGTGGGGCGCGGACGTCGCGGTCGGCAAGACGCTGGTGTCGTCGTCCCTCATCGACCGCGTGGTCGCGGGTCTGGGCCGCCGGTTGGTGGAGGTGCCGGTCGGATTCAAGTGGTTCGTCCCCGGCCTGCTCGACGGGTCGGTGGGCTTCGGCGGCGAGGAATCCGCAGGGGCCTCGTTCCTGCGGCGCGACGGCGGCGTGTGGACGACGGACAAGGACGGCATCCTGCTGGCGCTGCTAGCCGCGGAGATCCAGGCCGTGACGGGCCGGTCCCCCTCGCAGCTGCACGCGGAGCTGACCGCCCGGTACGGCGAGTCGGCCTACGCCCGCATCGATGCGCCGGCCACCCGCGAGCAGAAGGCGGCGCTCGGCAAGCTCGCACCGGAGGCCGTCCCCGCCACCGAGCTGGCCGGGGAGCCGATCACCGCCAAGCTCACTCGCGCCCCGGGGAACGACGCGGTGATCGGCGGCCTCAAGGTCACCACGGACAACGCCTGGTTCGCCGCCCGGCCGTCGGGGACAGAGGACGTCTACAAGGTGTACGCCGAGTCTTTCAAGGGCCCCGACCACCTGGCCCAGGTGCAGCAGGAGGCCAAGGCCGTCGTCTCTGCAGCGCTGGGGGCGTGAACCCCGTGATCATCGGCGGGTGGTCGCTCGACATGCCGTAGAGGCCGACCACGCGCCGATGATCACGGCGGGTCGGGGTCGGCTACTGCACGTCCTCGTCGACCCAGTCAAGGCTCTTGGTGACCGCCTTCTGCCAGTTGCGGTAGGTGCGCTCGCGCTCCTCGGCCGGCATCCGCGGCTCCCAGCGCCGGTCCTCGGCCCACTTCGCGGTCAACTCGTCCAGCGAGGACCAGAAGCCGACCGCGAGCCCGGCGGCGTAGGCCGCTCCCAGCGCCGTCGTCTCGGCGATCCTCGGCCGGATGACGGGGACGTCGAGCAGGTCCGCCTGGAACTGCATGAGCAGCTCGTTGCCGACCATGCCCCCGTCCACCCGCAGCTCCGTGAGGTCCACCCCGGAGTCGGCGTTCATCGCGTCCAGCACCTCGCGGGTCTGGAACGCCGTGGCCTCCAGGACGGCGCGGGCCAGGTGGCCCTTGCTCACGTACCGGGTCAGCCCGACGAGGGCGCCGCGCGCGTCGGAGCGCCAGTGCGGGGCGAACAGCCCGGAGAACGCCGGCACGAAGTAGGCGCCGCCGTTGTCCTCGACCGAGCGGGCCAGCTCCTCCACCTCGGCGGCCGAGGAGATCAGCCCCAGGTTGTCCCGCAGCCACTGCACCAGCGATCCGGTGACCGCGATGGACCCCTCCAGCGCGTACACCGGCCGGGCGTCGCCGAGCTGGTAGCACAGCGTCGTGAGCAGGCCGTTCCGCGACGGGACGGCCTCCTCGCCGGTGTTGAGCAGCATGAAGTTGCCGGTGCCGTAGGTGTTCTTGGCCATGCCGCGCTCGAAGCAGACCTGGCCGAACGTCGCGGCCTGCTGGTCACCGAGCGACCCGGCGATCGGGACCCCGGCGAGGAAGCCCGCCGCGCGGCCGCGGCCGTACTCCTCGGAGTTGGACCGGATCTCCGGGAGCATGGCCATCGGGATGCCCATCTCCCCGGCGATGTCGGCGTCCCAGGCCAGGCTCCGGTAGTCCATCAGCATCGTGCGGGAGGCGTTGGAGACGTCAGTGAGGTGCAGCCCGCCGTCGGCCCCGCCGGTCATGTTCCAGATCAGCCAGGAGTCGACGGTGCCCATGAGCAGCTCACCGCGCTCGGCCCGCTCCCTGGCGCCGTCGACGTTGTCCAGGATCCAGCGCACCTTGGGCCCGGAGAAGTAGGTGGCCAGTGGCAGGCCCACCCTGTCCTTGTACCGGTCGGCCCCGCCCCCGAGGGCGCCAAGCTGCTCGACGATCGCCGTGGTGCGGGTGTCCTGCCAGACGATCGCGTTGTAGACCGGCCGGCCGGTGCTCCGGTCCCACACGACGGCGGTCTCGCGCTGGTTGGTGATGCCGACGGCGACGACGTCGGAGGTGCCGACGTTGCCCCGGGCGAGTGCCTGGCCCACCACCTCGCGGGTGTTGGCCCAGATCTCGTTGGCGTCGTGCTCGACCCACCCGGCGCGCGGGAAGATCTGCCGGTGCTCCTTCTGCCCGGCCGACACCACGGCGCCGTCGTGGTCGAAGACCATGCAGCGGGTGCTCGTGGTCCCCTGGTCGATGGCTGCCACGTACTGGCTCACGGGGGTTCCTCTCGCTGGGTGCGCTCGTGGGTGCGGTTCGGCGCCGTGTCGGAGGGGGACGGACGTGCGAGAGCCGGACGGCGGCTCGGGCGGGAACGCTATCCACACCGGTGGAGGGCGGACACGGGTGAGTACGACGATGTGGGACAGCCCGGTCCGGTCCGGGACGCTCGCCCGCCTACCGTTGACGGCGAGCAGTCCCCGCCAGAGGAGTCGGCATGCCCGTAGTCCCCGCGCTCGGCCCCGAACAGCGCGCACGAGCCTGGGCGGAGCTGGCCGAGCAGCCGTTCGAGGTCCTCGTCGTCGGAGGTGGAGTGACCGGTAGCGGTGTCGCCCTCGACGCGGCGACCCGGGGCCTGCGGACGGCGCTGGTGGAGGCCCGTGACTTCGCCAGCGGCACGTCCTCCCGCTCCTCCAAGCTCTTCCACGGCGGGTTGCGCTACCTGGAGTCCTTCGACTTCGGCCTGGTGCGCGAGGCCCTCCACGAGCGCGATCTCAGCGTGGCCCGGCTCGCTCCGCACCTGGTCAAGCCGGTGCCGTTCCTCTACCCGCTCACCCGGCACTGGGAGCGGCCGTACGTGACCGCGGGGCTCACGCTCTACGACGGGCTGGCCCGCGTCGGCGCGCTGTCGACCCCGCTGCCCCCGCAGCGGCACCTCACCCGCACCGGCGCCCGCAAGCTGTTCCCCGCGCTCAAGCCCGACGCGCTGGTCGGCGCCGTCCGCTACTACGACGCACAGGCCGACGACGCCCGGCACACCCTCACCCTGGCGCGCACCGCCGCGGCCTACGGCGCCACCGTCCTCAACTCCGCCGAGGTCGTCTCCTTCACCAAGGCCGGGGGCCGCGTGGTCGGCGCGCGGGTGCGAGACGTGGAGACCGGCGCGGAGGTCGACGTCCGCAGCGAGGTGGTCGTCAACGCGACCGGGGTGTGGACCGATGATCTGCAGACGATGCTCGGCGGGCGCGGCCGGTTCCACGTGCGGGCCAGCAAGGGCGTGCACATCGTCGTCCCGCGCGACCGGATCAACGGCGAGACCGGGTTGATCCTGCGCACCGAAAGGTCGGTGCTGTTCGTCATCCCCTGGGGCAGCCACTGGATCGTCGGGACGACGGACACCGACTGGGATCTCGACAAGGCGCACCCGGCGGCGTCGCGGGCCGACATCGACTACATCCTCGAGCACGTCAACCAGGTGCTCGCCGTCCCGCTGAGCCACGACGACATCACCGGCGTCTACGCGGGCCTGCGCCCCCTGCTGGCCGGCGAGTCGGAGATCACCAGCCAGCTCTCCCGCGAACACGCGGTCGCCCGGCCGATGCCCGGGGTGGTCGCGGTGGCCGGCGGGAAGTACACGACCTACCGGCCGATGGCCGCCGAGGCCGTGGACGCCGTCGCCGAGGACGTGACCCGGGCGGTGCCGCCGAGCGTCACCGAGAACATCCCGCTGGTCGGGGCCGAGGGCTACCAGGCGATGGTCAACCAGCTGCGCGGGCTCAGCGAGCGCTGGGGCATCCCGTACTTCCGTGCCGAGCACCTGCTCAACCGCTACGGCTCGGAGACCCCCGAGGTGCTCGGGCTGGCCGCCGGCGACCGCTCGCTGCTGGAGCCGGTGCCCGGGGCCGAGGCGTACCTCATGGTGGAGATGGTGTGGGGGGCCTCCCACGAGGGGGCGCTGCACCTCGACGACCTGCTGGCCCGGCGCACCCGCATCTCGATCGAGACGCCGCACCGCGGCATGGGAAGCGCCGAGCCGGTCGCCCGGGCGGTGGCCGGGGTCCTGGGCTGGGACGAGCAACGGATCGCCAACGAGGTCGACAGCTACGCCGCGCGGGTCGAGGCCGAGCGCCGCTCGCAGACCGAGGCCAGCGACCGGGAGGCCGACGCGGTGCGGGTCGCCGCACCCGACACCCGCGCCGTCGCCGTCGGGCGCGCGCTCGTGTGAGGAGCGTCCAGCATCCTGTCGTGAACCCGGGAGTGATGTGCGTCCGTGGCGCATCCGGCTCGGAAGGCGCCATGACCGCACATCACTGCAGGTGGCGGCCGCGGTAGTGGGTCCCCTCGCAGGCTCGGGTCGTCGAGGAGGGCGGGGCGCCGCGGCAGGGGGCAGGATCGGGGGATGACGGCGACCGACCGCAGCCTCGACCTGATCGCGCTGGTGCGGGCACTCGTCGCGCGGCCGACGGTCTCCGGCGACGCGGTGGCCCAGCGCGACGCGCTCGGGACGCTGACCGACGTCCTGCTGGGTTCGGCCCCCCACCTGCAGGTGACCGGGGGGCGGGACCCGGACCACCCCTGGACCCTGTTGCGGACCCCGGCGGACCCCGGCCGCCCGCAGCTGCTGCTCGCCTGCCACGTCGACACCGTGCCGGTGACCGACCCGGCCGGGTGGCAGCGCGACCCCTTCGGGGCCGACCTGGACGAGGGCCGGGTGTGGGGCCGGGGGTGCAGCGACATGAAGGCCGGCGTGGTCGCCGCCGCGGCGGCGCTCGCCGCCGCGGATCGGGACACCCCGGTGGCGCTGCTGCTCACCAGCGACGAGGAGATCGGCTCGAAGGGCGCCGCCGCGGCGGCTGCGGCCGTCGCGGAGCTGCCGGTCGGAGCGGTGATCGTCCCCGAGGCCACCGGGAACCAGGTCGTCCTCGGCCACAAGGGCGCGCTGTGGCTCGCCGTCCGTACCGCCGGCCGGGCCGCCCATGGCAGCACGCCGGAGCGCGGGCACAACGCCGTCCTGGACCTGGTCGCCCTCCTCGGCCGGGCCGGCGGCGCCCTCCCGCTGCGCAGTGACCCCTTCCTCGGGCCGGAGACCTGGAACCCCGGGATCGTCACCGGCGGCACGGTGCCCAACGTCGTCCCCGATCGTGCCGAGGCCGTCATCGACATGCGGACCGTGGCCCCGGGCGAGGACCTGCTGACCTGGTGGCGGGAGCAGCCGGAGGTGGCCGACGTCGAGGTCCGCGTGGACCTGCCGCCGGTCGGCACCCCCGCCGACGACCCGTGGGTGGCCGCCCTGCCCGCGTCGGTGCTCCCCACCCCGGCGACCTACTTCACCGACGCGTCGGTGCTCGTCCAGGTCGTGGACGGCGCGCCCATCGTGGTCTGGGGCCCGGGCACCCCGGCGGTGATGCACGCCGTCGATGAGTACGTGACGGTCGCCGAGGTGGAGCAGGCCGCGGCCGCCTTCTCCACCGTCGTCACCCGCTGGGGCGCCTGAGCCCTGGCAGCCGAACCGTCGCCGGCGGCGTCTCAGCGCCTCCGCTCGGCCTTGTCGACGTACATCGCGTCGTCGGCCTCCCGCACCAGTGCCCGGAACGCCCGCTCGGGGTCGGTGCCGGCCTCCACGGTGCCGATCCCGATGCTCACCGACAGAGGG
>JALYNA010000426.1 GCA_030773455.1 Actinomycetota bacterium | reverse complement strand
TCCCGCGACCCCGCGGCGCTCGCCCCCCGGCTGCGCCTGCCCGCGCCGTGAACCCGGACCGCCGCCCGGCTCGACCCCACGGCGGCGCTGCGGGCATCGTGGTACCCGTCACTCCCCGCGGACGACGGCCGTGCGGGGGCCATGGAACAGGGAACGGGTGGGGAGGGGCCGGCATGAGAAGTTTCGAGGCCGCGGCGCGGATCGACGCGAGCCCGGACCAGGTGTGGGCGCTGCTGGTCGACGTCGGCGGCTGGCGGGACTGGGACTCCGGCGTGGACCGGGTCGAGGGCCGGGTCGCGCTGGGGGAGCGGCTGACGCTCTACGCGACGATGATCCGCACCCGCCCGTTCGGAGTGACGGTCACCGAGATCCGCCCGCGCGAGCTCATGCGCTGGCGCGGCGGCCTGCCGCTGGGGCTGGCGGTCATCGAGCGCACCTACCACCTCGACGGCCGGGAGGGTGGCGGCACGGTGCTCACCGTGCGCGAGGACCACACCGGCCCGCTGGCCGGGCTGCTGGGCCGCTCCACGCCGGACCTCAACCCCTCGTTCCGGCACTTCTGCGAGGGGCTCAAGGCCCGCGCCGAGGGGCGCACCTCCCGCCCCGTGCGCTGACGGTCACTCCGGGTGGGTGGCCGCCCCGGCCGCCGCCTCAGCTCCGGAAGTCGCCGAGGCCGTCTCCCGCGCCGTCGTGCACTGCGGGCGTCGGCGTGGCTGTCGACCTCTTCGTGACCGTCGGCGGCACCCTTACCCCTGGAACAGGAGCGTGACCGTGACCGACCGAGCGACGCCCGGCCCGAGCCCGACGTCGGGGCTGCGTGACCTGGTCGCCCTGGCGTGCCGGGTCCTGGCCTTCCGGGGCCTGGCCGAGGACATCCTCGGGCACGTCAGCGTGCGCACGGGCGAGGACTCCCTGCTGGTCCGGTGCCGCGGACCGCAGGAACGGGGTCTGCTCTTCACCGCGGCCTCCGACGTCCACGCCGTCTCCCTCGACGGCGAGGGCGACCTGCCCGAGTTCTACTCGGCCCCGAACGAGCTGCCCATCCACACCGAGGTCCTCCGGGCCCGTCCCGACGTCCAGGCGGTCGTGCACGCGCACCCGCCGGCCGTGGTCGCCGCCGACCTCGCGGGGCTCTCCCTGCGTCCGATCGTCGGGGCCTACAACATCCCGGCGATGCGGATGGCGCACCAGGGCATCCCGACCTATCCGCGCGGGGTGCTCATCAACCGGCCCGACCTCGGCCGCGCCGTCGCCGCGACGCTGGGCGACCGGCCGGCCTGCATCCTGCGGGGCCACGGCATCGTCGCGACGGGTGGATCGGTGGAGCAGGCCGTCGTCCGGGCGCTGAACCTGGACGCACTGGCCCGCATGACGCTCCGGACCAGCAGCTCCGGAGCGACGCCGCCGGAGTTGCCGGCCGAGGACATCGACGCGATGCCCGACCTCGGCTCGGCCTTCAACGACGTCCAGGTGTGGCGGCACAACGTCAGCCGGCTGGGGCACGCGGGGCTGGCCGGGGGCCGCTGACCCCGGCGGTCGGTGCTGGCGCATGACCATCCCGGGCCGGCGCGTCGTGGCGCACCCGGTGCCGGCACCGCCGACGCCCCCAGCAGCCACCCGAGTGCGAGCACGTAACCCGCCGGCCAGCACACTGGACAGTCGATCGCGACCGCTGTGACCGCAACTTCTCGTCGGGTGCCCCGGGTGGCAGCATCGGCCCCGCTATGAGCACCGACATCGCAGCCACGCCCAGCACCGACGACACCGCCTTCGGCGAGCCGGCGCCCGCGCCCCGGGGGCCGGTCACCTCGGCGTCGTACTCGCTCACCGTGCGGCTCACCGCCGACGGCGACCCGGCGTCCATCGGCCGGATCGCGACCGCGGTGGGGTCCGCCGGCGGCGTCGTCACCGCCATCGACGTCGTCGAGTCCCGCTCCGACGGCCTCACCTGCTCGGCCGCGGACGCCGCGCACTCCCAGGAGATGGTCGACGCGCTGCGCGCCGTCCCCGCGGTCACCGTGCGCAAGGTCAGCGACCGCACCTTCCTGCTGCACCTGGGCGGCAAGCTCGAGGTGGCCTCTCGGGTGCCGCTGAAGACCCGCGACGACCTGTCCATGGCGTACACGCCCGGGGTGGCGCGGGTCTGCCTGGCGCTGGCCGAGCACCCGGAGGACGTCCGGCGGCTGACCATCAAGGGCAACACCGTCGCCGTGGTCACCGACGGATCGGCCGTCCTCGGCCTGGGTGACATCGGCCCGGGCGCCTCCCTGCCGGTCATGGAGGGCAAGGCCGTGCTGTTCAAGCGGTTCGCCGGCATCAACGCCTGGCCGATCGCGCTGGACACCCAGGACGTCGACGAGATCGTGCGGGCGGTCGAGCTCATCGCCCCGGGGTTCGGCGGCATCAACCTGGAGGACATCTCGGCGCCGCGCTGCTTCGAGATCGAGGCGCGGCTGCGCGAGAAGCTGGGCATCCCCGTCTTCCACGACGACCAGCACGGGACGGCGATCGTCGTCCTCGCCGCGCTGCGCAACGCCCTGCGCGTGGTGGACAAGCAGCTGCCCGCCGTCCGCATCGTCGTCGCCGGGGCCGGCGCCGCCGGGACGGCCATCGTGAACCTGCTGCTGCACGCCGGTGCCGGCTCGGTGCTGGTCTGGGACCGGGAGGGCATCCTCTCCCCCGACGACGAGCGGCTTTCACCGGCCAAGCTGGACCTGGCACGGCGCACCAACCCGGCCTGCGTGCGCGGCGAGCTGCCCGACGCCCTGACCGCGGCCGACGTGTTCATCGGCGTCAGCGCCGCCAACGTGCTGCAGGTCGAGGCGCTGACGCGGATGGCGCCGCGGGCCGTCGTCTTCCCGATGGCCAACCCGACGCCCGACGTCGACCCGGTGGGGGCCCGGGAGCACGCCGCCGTGGTGGCCTCCGGCCGCTCGGACCTGCCCAACCAGATCAACAACGTGCTGGCGTTCCCGGGGGTCTTCCGCGGGCTGCTCGACGCGCGGGCCAAGGAGATCAGCGACGGGATGCTGGTCGCCGCGGCCGACGCGATCGCCGCCGTGGTCAAGGACGACCAGCTCAACGCCAACTACATCATCCCGTCAGTGTTCGACGCCGCGGTCGCGCCCGCCGTGGCCGCCGCGGTGGCCGACCAGGCGCGGCACGAGCCCGGCGCGACCGCCCCGGTCAGCGACGCGGAGAGCCTGACGACCACGTAGGACTTCCCGGTCCCGACGAGTGGGGGGCCGGAGGCCTCCCCGAGGAGGGACGCAGCGGCTCCACCCAGTCGAGGGACGGCTCCTGGCCGCGGTGGGGAGTCCGGAGGACGACAGAATGACGGCGTGCCCGAGTTGCCCGAGGTGGAGGCGCTGACCGCGTTCCTGCGCGAGAACGCGGTCGGCCGCGTGGTGACCCGCGTCGACCTGGCCGCCGTCCAGGCGATCAAGACCTTCGACCCGCCACTGTCGGCGCTCGGCGGCCTGGAGGTGACCGGCGTCGCCCGGCACGGCAAGTTCCTCGACCTCGACGTCTCCGGCCTGCACCTCGTCGTCCACCTGGCGCGCGCCGGCTGGCTGCACTGGCGCACGGGTCTGCCTCCCGCCCCACCCAAGCCGGGGAAGGGGCCACTTGCGCTGCGGGCCCACCTGGATGACGGCAACGGCTTCGACCTCACCGAGCAGGGCACCCGCAAGGGGCTGGCGGTGTACGTCGTCCGCTCGTCGGCCGAGGTGCCGGGCATCGCGCGGCTCGGGCCCGACGCGCTCGCCGTCGACCGGGACACCTTCGTGGCGCTGCTGGCCGGGCGCAGCGGGCAGCTCAAGGGGGCGCTCACCGACCAGACGCTGCTCGCCGGCATCGGCAACGCCTACTCCGACGAGATCCTGCACGCCGCCCGGCTCTCCCCGTTCAAGATGGCCGACAAGCTCACCGACGACGAGGCGCTGCGCCTCTACGAGGCGGTGCGGACGACCCTGACCGGGGGGCTCGCCCGCCAGCTGGGGCAGCAGGCGGCGACGATGAAGGGGGAGAAGCGCTCGGGCCTGCAGGTGCACGCCCGCACCGGCCTACCGTGCCCGGTGTGCGGCGACACCGTGCGCGAGGTCAGCTTCGCCGACACCTCGCTGCAGTACTGCCCGACCTGCCAGACCGGCGGCAAGCCGCTCGCAGACCGGCGGATGTCCAAGCTGCTGCGCTGAGCACGTGCAGCGCGCCCGCGCGAGACTGCGGGCATGCTCGTCACCTTCGACCTGTTCAGCGCGCTGATCGACTCGCGCACCGGTGGCTCCACCGTGCTGGGCCGGCTCGCGGCCGACCGCGGCTGGGAGGTCGACGGCGAGCGGCTCTACGACGAGTGGGATCGTCGCAACAAGGCCTCCCAGCGCGACGAACCGGAGTGGGTGCCCTTCGCCGAGCACTGCCGGCGGGCGCTGGCGGCCACGTACGCCGAGCTGCGCCTGTCCGAGGACCGCGACCTGGCCACGGAGGACGCCGCCCTGCTCAACCGCTCGGTCGCCGACTGGCCGCTGTGGCCGGACGTCGCGTCGCAGCTCCCGGAGCTGGCACAGCGGTACCGGGTCGGCGTCCTGTCCAACGTCGACGACGAGATCTTCGCCCGCACCCGCGTCGCGCCGCTGGTGGACGACGCCGCCGTCCTGACCTCCGAGCGGCTGCGTGCCTACAAGCCCGCTCCCGAGCTCTACCTCCGGGCCGTCGAGCGGGCTGAGGGGGACCTGACCCACGTGGCGACGTCCGCGCGGGACGTCCGCGGCGCGCTGGAGGCCGGCATCCGCGTCGTGCGGCTCCGCCGGCCCGGGCACCAGCTGGACCCGGCCGGTCCGGCACCGCGGGACGAGGCGAGCGACGTGCGCCGGGTCGGGGAACTGCTCGACGGAGTTGCTCGGTGACGGTCCCCGCGCTCGAGCGGCTCAGCTAGCCCTTCGGGTGCAGCGCCCGGGCCAGGAGGCGCGCGGCGATGGTGCTGACCACACCGGCGTCCCCGCGCAGGGGCGTCTCGGCCGGCGAGCCGACCTGTGACCACCAGTCGATCAGCGCCGGCGGCGCCAGGACGTCGACCCGGTCACCCGGCCGCGGCACCGCCACACGGACGTCCGAGCGCGCCGCCGCGGCGCACAGCCGCTGCACCGGCTCGGCCCAGCGGTGGAAGGCCAGGTTGAACGTCGCCCAGTGCACCGGCACCAGCAGCTCGCCGCCGAGGTCGCCGTGCGCCCGGACGGCCTCCTCCGGCGTCATGTGGATCAAGGCCCACGCGTCGTTGTAGGCGCCGATCGGCAGCAGCGTGAGGTCGAAGGGGCCCAGCAGTGCGCCGATCGCGGCGAACGCCGGCGTGTAGCCAGTGTCGCCGCCGAAGAAGACCCGGTGCCGCGGCCCGGCGACCACCCAGGACGCCCACAGCGTCGTGTCCCGGGTGAGGAAGCGGCCGGAGAAGTGCCGTGCCTCGGTGCAGGTCAGGGTCAGGCCGGCGACCTCCACCGCGCCGTCCCAGTCCAGCTCCACGATCCGCTCCTCCGGCACGCCCCAGCTGCGCAGGTGCGCGCCCAGTCCCAGCGGGACGACGAACGGCGCGCGCTGCGCGCGGAGCAGCCCGCGGACCGTCGGCAGGTCGAGGTGGTCGTAGTGGTCGTGGGAGATGAGGACGGCGTCGACCTGGGGCAGGTCCTCCAGGGGGAGCGGCGCCGGGTGCAGTCGGGTCGGCCCGACCAGCGGGGACGGCGACACCCGCTCGGCCCACACCGGGTCGACCAGCACCCGCCGGCCGTCGACCTCGAGCAGCGCGCTCGAGTGGCCGAACCAGGTCACCGCGAGGTCGGCCGCCTGCGCGGGCAGCTCCGGGCGGCTCAGCGGGACCGGGCGCGCTGGCAGGCCGGTGTACCGCTCCTGGTGCATCTGCCGCAGCAGGCCGCGCCGCGCGCTGGCCGGTGGCAGCGCCGGGGTGCTCAGCCGGTTGTGGAAGCGGCCCTCCGAGAACTGCGCCGAGCCCGCGGCGTAGGGCCGCACCTGCCGCTGGCCGGCGCCCAGAGCCGTGGGCAGGCCCCAGGCGGCGCGGGCGACCCACGCGGCGGGTCCGGCGAGGGCGGCGGCGAGCGCGGTGCGGCGGGCGGCGGAAGATGGCACGACCGTCAGCATCCCAGCCGGGGACGCCGTGGCGGCGGCGTTCCAGCGGGTGCAGCGCCGGGGGCGGCGGCGTCCCACGGCGTTGCCCGGCGAGGTCCGGCGTCCGACCATGGCGGGCGTGACCGAGGACGCACGGCCCGCGGACGCGGGCGAGGACGGCGGTGACCCGGCGTGCTGGCTGCGGCGGGTGTGCCCGGCGTGCGGACGGCTCGCCGACGCCGACCCGCCGGTCCGCTGCGCCGCCTGCGGGGAGCAGTTGCCCGGGGACTGAACAAGGGCCCCGTCCTCCCCGCGCTTCGCAGGCTCAGGGCGGGGCTCGGGACGGGGCCCGCGGGACCCTGCAGGGGGCCGCCGTCCTCCCCACCCTTCGTAGAAGGACCCTCTCCCCGAGCTCAGGGCACGCCAGGAGAGGGCCGGGGGCCCGGGACGGGGCCGCCCTCAGGCGGCCGAGCAGTCCCGCCGCGGTGCCGACACGACGAAGTCGCACAGCGCCCGGCGCAGCGCCACGCCCAGCCGGTCGGCGCGCACGTGCATCTCGTCGCGTGCAGCCAGTGGCAGCCCCTGGCCGGCCATGTGCGCGGTCAGCGCCAGATCCTCTTGCAGCACCCGGTGCGCGAAGGCCACCTCGCGCTCGACGTCGGCGGGTGCGGGCAGCGGGTTGCCCGGGCCCGAGGAGAGCAGCAACCGGGTGTAGACGCGCGTGGAGTCGGGGTCCTCCGGCTGGAGCAGGAACTGGATGGTGGTGACCGCCCCGGAGTCGAGGAAATCCAGGCGCAGCAGCAGCTGGAACGGTGCCCGGTACACGTAGGTCGCTCGCCGGCGCTGCCGCAGCGGCCGCTCGCCGGTGGCCACGCCTGGATCCGTCACGTTGTCGAACCACTGCTCGTGCACGCTGCGGAAGCCGCCCGGCTCCGCCTCGACCTCGTAGGCGGGCACCTGTACGTGGTCGGCGGCGCCGAAGCTGCCGGCGTGCAGGAACCGGAAGTGGGCGACGTCGAGGAAGGCGTCCGCCAGCACGCCCGCCGTCCCCGCCGAGCGCTGCGGCAGGAGCCAGCCGGGGATGAAGCGCCGGTCGCCGTCCTCGGGGACCTCCAGCGGCACGTCGCGCGGTTCGGCCGGGGCCAGCCACATGACGGCGAGGCGCTCGCGGACGCCGTACGCCGGCGGGTCGACCTCCCGGTGGTCGGTGCGGCGCAGCGTCCAGGTGCGCCCGAGCAACCGGGCCTGCAGCCAGCCGCCGGGTCGCAGTTGGGTGGAGAGCGCCACCGGGTGCCAGGCCGACTCCAGCGCCGGGTCGAGGTTCCCCAGCACCGGGCCGTGCGGCGCAGGCGGGGCGGGGACCGGCTCGGGCACCGTGTCCCCCGTCGGGCGCGGCGGCGTGGGGACGGCGGCGCGCTCCGGGGCCAGCCACACTCAGCCGTGCCGCTCCTCGACCGCCCAGGGGACGGCGAGGTCCGCCCGCGGGGGCGCGGTCCCGTCCGGACCAAGGGAGGGGATGGAGACGCGGCGTCCCTCCGCGTCGAACTGCCACCCGTGGTACGGGCAGGTCAGCCGGCCGTCGACGACCGTGCCGGCGCTGAGGGGCACCAGCCGGTGCGGGCAGCGGGCCGGGTAGGCGCTCACCTCACCGCCCGGGCGCAGCCGCACGAGCACGTAGGCCCGCCCACCGGCGCCCACCGGCAGCGGTCTCGCGCCGACCTCGGCGGCGCGCGCCACCGGGTACCAGGCAGTCGACGTCCTCACGGAAGCAGCCATGACCCATTGCAGCGCCGCCGCGTTCCCGCCCGGTTACGGCCACCGCAAGACTTCGAGACGCCGGCGACGGCGGGCGGACACGACGGCGCCGCTGTGTCGGTCGTGCACAACGAATTGGTCTCCGGGGCATACATTCGGTCGTCTTGTCTCTAGAGTGACCCCGATCACCCCGTACGAAGTGACGGCCACGACAGGGAGAACGCACCGTGACACCACCCGAAGAACGCAGGCTGCTGACCCCGGAGGAGTACGCCCAGGCGCAGGACTCGCCGGAGTTCGTCGAGCTCAAGCGGCGCTTCCGCAGCTTCGCGTTCCCCATGACCGTGGCCTTCCTGGCCTGGTACCTGCTCTACGTCCTGCTCTCGACCTACGCGCCGGACCTCATGGCCACGCCGGTGCTCGGGAACGTCAACCTCGGCATCCTGCTGGGCCTGGGCCAGTTCGTGTCGACGTTCGTCATCACCCACCTCTACGTGGCGCACGCGAACAGGCGCACCGACCCCATCTCCGATGAGATGCGCGAGCGGCTCGAGGACCACGAGTACGCCGGCGGCTCGCGCGGCGACGGCGCGTCGGTGACCGGGGGTGCCTCGCGTGCTTGAGCTGACCGCCGCCGAGAGCGCCACCATCGGCAGCCCGGCGATCAACATCTCGATCTTCGGCATCTTCGTGTTGATCACGCTGGTCATCACCTTCCGGGCCAGCCGCAACAACACCAGCGCGGCGGACTACTACGCCGCCGGCCGCAACATCAGTGGCACCCAGAACGGCCTGGCGATCGCCGGTGACTACCTCTCGGCGGCGTCCTTCCTGGGCATCGCCGGCGCCATCGCCCTCTACGGCTACGACGGGTTCCTGTACTCGATCGGGTTCCTCGTCGCCTGGCTGGTGGCGCTGCTGCTGGTGGCCGAGCTGATGCGCAACACCGCGCGGTACACGATGGCCGACGTCCTGGCCTTCCGGATGCGGCAGGGGCCGGTGCGCACCGCCGCGGCGATCTCCACGCTGGCGGTGTCGCTGTTCTACCTGCTGGCCCAGATGGCCGGCGCCGGCGGGCTGGTGACCCTGCTGCTGGGCGTCACCGGTGAGGCGGCCCAGGCGCTGGTCGTCGTCCTCGTCGGCGCGCTGATGATCGTCTACGTGCTGGTCGGCGGCATGCGCGGCACCACCTACGTGCAGATCATCAAGGCCTCACTCCTCATCGCCGGCGCGCTGGTCATGACGGTGTGGGTCCTGGCCCTGTTCGGCTTCAACCTGTCCGCGCTGCTCGGCGGCTCGGTGGAGAACGCCGTGGCGAACCGCGACGTGCTCGCCCCGGGGGCCCAGTACGGCGCGACCAGCACCTCGAAGCTCGACTTCATCTCGCTGGCCTTGGCCCTGGTCCTCGGGACGGCGGGGCTGCCGCACGTGCTGATGCGCTTCTACACCGTGCCGACGGCGAAGGACGCCCGTCGCTCGGTGGTCTGGGCGATCTGGCTGATCGGCATCTTCTACCTGTTCAGCCTGGTCATCGGCTACGGCGCCGGTGCGCTCGTCGGCCCGGAGCGGATCCTCGGCGCGCCTGGTGCGGTCAACGCCGCCGCGCCGCTGCTGGCCTTCGAGCTGGGTGGCACGGTGCTGCTGGGCATCATCGCCGGCGTCGCGTTCGCGACGATCCTCGCCGTGGTCGCCGGCCTGACGATCACCGCGTCGGCGTCCTTCGCGCACGACGTCTACGCGTCGGTGATCAAGAAGGGCCAGGTGTCGCCGAACGGGGAGGTGCGGGTCGCCCGCATCACCGCGATCGTCATCGGGGCCATCTCGATCGGTCTGGGCATCCTGGCGCTGCAGGCCGGCCTGAACATCGCCTTCCTGGTGGCGCTGGCGTTCGCGGTGGCGGCCTCGGCGAACCTGCCGACCATCCTCTACACGCTGTTCTGGAAGCGGTTCACCACCCGGGGCGCGCTGTGGTCCATGTACGGCGGGCTGATCGCGTGCATCACGCTGATCCTCTTCTCCCCGGTGGTCTCCGGTGCGCCGGTGAACCCGGCGACCGGCAAGAGCCTGTCACTGATCCAGGGCGTGGACTTCTCCTGGTTCCCGCTGAACAACCCGGGCCTGGTGTCGATCCCGCTGTCGTTCTTCCTGGGCTGGCTGGGCACCGTGCTCTCCAAGGAGAAGCCGGATGCGCCCAAGTGGGCCGAGCTGGAGGTCCGGGCGTTCACCGGGATCGGCGCGGAGAAGGCCGTCCAGCACTGAAGAAGGACCCCGTCCTCCCCACCGCGCGCAGGCTCGCGGCGGGGAGGGGGGCCACCGCCGAGGCGCGCGTCCCCGTTCGCGGG
>JALYNA010000425.1 GCA_030773455.1 Actinomycetota bacterium | reverse complement strand
CCGCCCCTCCCGCTGCCGCCGCCGCCGTACCCGAAGGCGACGCCCGGCGGGCGCCCGCTGCCGCCGGTCCCGCCACCGGCGCCCCGCGTTCGCGACCTGCCGCCGGTGCCGCCTCCGCGCCGCGCCTCGCGCTGGGTGCCGGGGCCCGACGACACCCAACTGATCCCGGTGCTTCCCGCGGTGCCCCGGCCGGCCGACGAGACCGAGGAGGACGCCGAGGCCCGCGAGGGTCGTCCCGGCGCCAGCCGCGGCATCCTCCGCGCGGCCGGCACGATGGCGATGGCCACGCTGGTGTCGCGCATCACCGGGCTGCTGCGCACGATGGTGCTCACCGCGGCACTCGGCGTCGGCCTCGTCGGCGACGCCTACAACACCTCCAACACCCTGCCCAACATCGTCTACGAGCTGCTGCTGGGCGGGGTGCTCACCTCGGTCGTCGTCCCGCTGCTCGTGCGCGCCCAGGAGCGGGACGACGACGGCGGCGCGGCCTACGCCCAGCGGCTGGCCACGGTCGCCACCGTCGGGCTGGTCGTCGTCACCGGCCTGGCCGTGCTGGCCGCACCGCTGCTCACCCGGCTGTACGGCATCGTCGACGACCCCGGGCAGGAGCAGCTTGCCACCTGGCTGGCGCGCATCCTGCTGGTGGAGATCGTCTTCTACGGCATCGGCGCGCTGGCCACCGCCATCCTCAACTCCCGCGGCGTCTTCGGCCCCCCGGCCTGGGCGCCGGTGCTCAACAACGTCGTGGTGATCACCACCGGGTTCCTGTTCGTCGCCGCCGGGGGCCCGGGCCCGCTCACCCCGCTGACGATCACCGACACCCAGGTCTGGCTGCTGGGGGTAGGCACCACGCTGGGCATCGCCGTCCAGTCGCTGGTGCTGCTGCCGCTGCTGCGCCGGTCCGGCGTTCCGCTGCGCCCCCGCTGGGGACTGCGCGACACCGGCCTGGGCGAGGCGGCCTCGCTCGGCCTGTGGGTGGTCGGTTACGTCGCGGTCAGCCAGGTCGGGGTCATCGTGGCCACCCGGGTCGCGAACGCCGCCGGGCGCGCGGGCGGGCTGGGCTCGATCGGGTTCGCCAACGCCAGCCTGCTGTTCCAGATGCCCTACGGGATCATCGGCGTTGCGCTGCTGACCGCGCTGGTGCCGCGGATGAGCCGGGCCGCCGCCCGCTCCGACGTCCCCGGTGTGGTGCGTGACCTCTCTCTCGGCACCCGCCTGTCGGCCCTCGGCCTGCTGCCGGTCAGCGCGGCGCTGACCGTGCTCGGCCCGGCCCTGGCCGTCGTGGCCTTCGCCCGCGGTAACACCGGCGTCGAGGAGGCCCGGGCCATCGGCGTCGCGCTGGCCGTCGGCGCCTTCGGGCTGCTGCCGATGGCGGTCACCCTGCTTCAGCTGCGGGTCTTCTACGCCATGAAGGACGCCCGCACCCCCACGCTGGTCCAGCTGGGGATGGTCGGCGTCCGGGTCCCGCTGCTGCTGCTCGTCCCGGTCCTCCTGCCCCCGGAGTTGGTGGTGGCCGGGCTGATGCTGGCCACCAGCCTCACCTACCTGGCCGGCTGGGCGCTCGGGCACGCCGTCCTGCGCCGCCGGCTCGGGGCGCTGAAGACCGGCGCGACGCTGCACCCGGTGCTGCGCACCACCGGAGTGGCGCTGGTCGCCGGCCTGATCGGCTGGCTGGCGGTGTCCCTGGCCGACGGCGCGCTCGGCCCGTCGGTGGCAGGCTCGCTCGGCTCGGTGCTGCTCGGTACCGTGGTCATCGGCGTCGCGACCCTGGCAGGGCTCGTGGTCGCCCGCGTTCCCGAGATCCAGGAACCCCTGGCGGCCGCCCGGGCCCGGCTGGGGCGCGGGTGAGCAGCGTGGCGCCGCCGCCGGGGCAACCCCGCCGCCGGCCGGCAGAGGACAGGAGGGCGGGCGTACCGATGACGTCCGCGACCACCGGGCTCCCCGACCGCTACCGGCCCTTCGACGAGGTCGGGCCGGTCGAGACCACCGCCACCGGGGTCATCCACTGCTGGCGGGCCAAGGACCGGATCCTCAACCGCGACGTCGCCATCCGGGTGCACACCCCCGGCGGGGCGGCCGCCCGCGAGTGGATCAGCCGCGCGCTGACCGCCGGCGGGCTGGCCACGCCCGCGCTGGCGATGGTGTACGACGCTGCCGAGGGCAGCGGAGGCGGCGCGGGGGCGACCGGCGTGGCCTACGTGGTCAACGAGTGGATCGAGGGCCGCACCCTCGCCGAGCGCCTGGCCGAGGGGCCGATGCCCGAGCGGGAGGCGCGCACCGTGCTGCGCCGGCTCGCCGAGGGCGTCGCCTCGGCCCACCGGGTCGGACTCGCCGTCGGCGGGCTCACCCCCGAAACCGTCGTCCTGCGCTCCAACGGCCTGGTCGGGCTGCGCTCGGTGCCCGCCGCCAGCGGCACCGTCCAGGGGGACATCGCCGCCCTGGGTGAGCTGCTCGAGTACTGCCTCACCGGACGGCGCCCGGGTGCCGCCCCCGCCGGGCCCTCGGCGGGCATGCCGCCGGACCTGGCCGCGCTGGTGCGCCGCGCTCGCTCCACCGAGCCCGGCGGCGGACTGTCCAGCGTCGCGGCCATGGCCGCCCTGCTGGCCGAGCGCCCCCGCACCGGGCACACGGCCGAGCCGCTGCGCGCCTCCGACGAGTCCGACAGCGGATGGCTGCGCCGGTTGCGCGAGCGCCGCGAGGAGGAGCGCGCGGAGGGCCCCGGGAACCACGTCGCGGTCGACCCCGCGCCGACCCGGGACGCCTCGGGCACGGCCTTCCCGCCGCCGCACGGCCGGAGCCTGCCACCCGTCCCCGGCCGGCAGTACGAGGACGACGACGAGGACGACCTGCTCCCGCTCTCGGCCGGCGCCCACCGGGCGGACGACGACCGCGATGCGGACGCGGACCTGCGCGGCGAGGAGCCCGGGCGGCCGGGACGGCGACGGCTGCTCCTCGTCGGCCTGCCCCTGGCCGCGCTGGCCGTCGTGGTCGCGCTCGCGGTCTACCTCGGCAGCAACGTGATCTCGGTGTCCGACGACATCACCGGCGACCAGGCCCCCGTCCCGAGCGCGCCGTCGTCCAGCCCCGCCCCCGCGGAGCCGACACCCGCGCCCGCCGACGTCCCCCCACCGGCCATCGCCGGCGCGACCGTGTACGACCCGTTCGGCGACGGGGACCCGGACAACCCCGACGAGGTCCCGCTGTCCTTCGACGGCGACCCGTCCACCGCCTGGTCGACGGTGACCTACCGGGGGTCGGCGTCGTTCGGCAACCTCAAGGACGGCATCGGCGTCGTCTACGACCTCGGCTCGGAGCAGGCCCTGGCCGGGGTCGACGTCAGCGGCACCGTCGCCGTCGCGGTGGAGGTCCGGGTCGGCGACGAGCCCGAGGGCGACCTCGAGTCCTACCAGGTGGTGGCCGACGGCACGCTCGGCCTGGGCGCGGACCTGTCCTTCGACGAGCCGGTGACCACGCGCTACGTCCTGCTGTGGATCACCCGGCTGGCGCCCTCCGACGGCGGCTTCTCCGCCGAGATCGCCGAGGTGACCCTCACGCCGGCGAGCTGAAGGACCCTGCGCCGCACCGCTCGCAGGCTCAGGGCGCGGTCCGGGACGGGCCCCAGCAGCGCCCGGGCACGGCCTGGAGGGGGCCGCCGAGCAGGGAATGCGGCCTCTACGATCTGTCGTTGTGCCGCCCGTGACGACAGACCACCCGACCCCCGGCCCGGTGGCGACGCCGGAGCACGTGGAACCCGCGATCCCGCCCGCCGAGCACGACGGCATCCGCGACCTGATCATCATCGGGTCGGGCCCGGCCGGATACACGGCCGCCACCTACGCCGCCCGCGCCAACCTCCACCCGCTGGTGTTCGAGGGATCGCAGTTCGGCGGCGCGCTGATGACCACGACCGAGGTCGAGAACTTCCCGGGCTTCCCGGAGGGCGTCCAGGGCCCGCAGCTCATGGACGACATGCGCACCCAGGCCGAGCGCTTCGGCGCCGAGCTGGTCGCCCGTGACGTGACCGAGGTCGACCTGACCGCCGAGCCGAAGATCGTGAAGGTCGGCGACGAGGTGCACCGCGCACACGCGGTCATCGTCGCCACCGGCTCCAAGTACCGGTACCTGGGTCTGGACAACGAGCAGCGCCTGCTCGGCCGCGGGGTCTCCGCCTGCGCCACCTGCGACGGCTTCTTCTTCCGCGACCAGGACATCGTCGTCGTCGGCGGCGGGGACTCCGCCATGGAGGAGGCCACCTTCCTCACCCGCTTCGCCAAGAGCGTCACCGTCGTCCACCGGCGCA
>JALYNA010000424.1 GCA_030773455.1 Actinomycetota bacterium | reverse complement strand
GCCGGCCCAAGCACTACTACTCGATCTACCAGAAGATGATCGTCCGCGGCCGGGACTTCACCGACATCTGGGACCTGGTCGGCATCCGGATCCTGGTCGACTCGGTCCGGGACTGCTACGCGGCGCTGGGCATCATGCACGCGCACTGGCAGCCGGTGCCCGGCCGCTTCAAGGACTTCGTCGCGATGCCGAAGTTCAACATGTACCAGTCGCTGCACACGACGGTGATCGGGCCGCAGGGCAAGCCGGTCGAGCTGCAGATCCGCACGCACGACATGCACCGCACCGCCGAGTACGGCATCGCCGCGCACTGGAAGTACAAGGAGAAGGCGAAGGCCGGCGGCCGGCCCGCCGGCGAGACCCGCGGGGCGAAGACCGGATCGCCCGACGACATGCTGTGGCTGCGCCAGCTGCTGGACTGGCAGCGCGAGGCGCAGGAGCCCGGCGAGTTCCTGGAGACCCTGCGCTACGACCTGGGTCCTCAGGAGGTCTTCGTCTTCACGCCCAAGGGCGACGTGGTCAGCCTTCCCGGCGACGCCACCCCGGTCGACTTCGCCTACGCGGTGCACACCGAGGTCGGCCACCGCTGCATCGGCGCCCGCGTCAACGGCACGCTGGTCTCCCTGGACAGCAAGCTGAACAACGGCGACGTCGTCGAGATCTTCACCTCCAAGTCGCCGACCGCGGGGCCGTCGCGGGACTGGCTGGCCTTCGTCGGGTCGTCGCGGGCGCGGACGAAGATCCGCCAGTGGTTCACCAAGGAGCGCCGCGAGGACGCCGTCGAGGCGGGCAAGGAGGCGCTGACCCGGGCGATGCGCAAGGCGGGCCTGCCGCTGCAGCGGCTGCTCGGCGGCGACGCGCTCTCCACCCTGGCCAAGGACCTGCGCTACGCCGACGTCACGGCCCTCTACGCCGCGGTGGGGGAGAACCAGATCTCGGCCTCCTCGATCGTCGAGAAGCTGATCGCGGCCCTGGGTGGCAGCGAGGGCGCGGTCGAGGACATCGCCGAGACGACCATCCCGATGCGCCGCCCGGTACGCCGGCGGCCCTCCGGTGGCGACCCGGGCATAGTCGTCCACGGCATGACCGACGTGTGGGCCAAGCTCGCCAAGTGCTGCACCCCGGTGCCCGGGGACGCCGTCCTGGGCTTCGTGACCCGCGGCGGCGGGGTGAGCGTGCACCGCACCGACTGCACGAACGCCGCCGACCTCGAGCGCAAGCCCGAGCGGCTGGTCGAGGTCGAGTGGGCCTCGCAGCCGGGCTCGGTGTTCCTGGTGGCCATCCAGGTCGAGGCGCTGGACCGCCACCGCCTGCTCTCCGACGTCACCAAGGCCCTGGCCGACGAGCGGGTCAACATCCTGTCCGCGTCGGTGCAGACCAGCCGGGACCGGGTGGCGGTCAGCCGGTTCACCTTCGAGCTGGCCGACCCGGCGCACCTGGGCGCAGTGCTGCAGACGGTGCGCAACGTCGACGGGGTCTTCGAGGTGGAGCGCGTCACCGCCTGAACCGGGCGAGATCGCGGATCTCGCCCTTCCGTCAGACCGCGGGCAGACGGGTGGCGCTGACCGCGTAGAGCGGGTCGCCGGTCCCCGGCGGCGTCCGCAGCTCGACCCGCGGCTCGGTGAACCGTCCGGTGCGGCGCACCAGCTCGGCCACCACCGCCCCGTGCTGGTCGTCGTCGGTGGCCAGCCAGCCGCGGACGGCCTTGGTCGGGAAGCAGCGGTTGGAGAAGGTGATCGCCAGCGCACCGCCCGGCCGGAGCACGCGGGCCACGTCGGTGAGCACCTCGATCGGTCGGATGAGGTAGTCGATCGACACGCAGCACACGGCGGCGTCCACGTCGTCGTCCGGTAGCGGGACCCGCGGGTCGGCGTTGAGGTCGTGGACCACCCGCTGCGTGGCCGCCGGGTTGGCCGCCAGCTCGTCGGCGTTCATGCCGAGCACGACCAGCTCGGCCGGCGGCGCGCGGAAGTGCGACACCCACGACGACATCAGGTCCAGCACCCGCCGGGGTGCCGGTGCGGCGCCGTCGATGGCCAGCTCGGCGTAGAGCTCGCCCACCGCGGCGATCGCGGCGTCGTCGATGTGGGTCACGAGCCGTGACGGGGCGTAGAAGACCCCGTCGGGGCGATCGTCGGCGCGGTCGAAGAAGCCGGGCGGGAAGCCGGCGTAGTGGTCGCCGTCCGAGCCGGGCATCAGGCGACGGTGACCGTCTCGATGGTGACCGGGACGTTCGGGGCGCCACCACCGGGGCCGGGCTCCAGCGACCCGTCGTTGCCGTTGGCCGCCACCTCGTCGAGCACGGCGAGCCCCGCCTCGTCGACGGTGCCGACGACGGTGTAGGCCGGCGGCAGCCGGCTGTCGCCCCACACGAGGAAGAACTGACTGCCGTCGAAGCCCTGACCGCTGTTGGCCATCGCGACGGTGCCGCGCAGATAGGTCTCCTCGCCGGTCACCTCGGTCGGCGAGGTGTAGGTGGGCCCGCCGGCGCCCGAGCCCGTCGGGTCGCCGCACTGCAGCACCTGCAGGCCCGCGCTGTCGACCTCGCGGTGGCAGGGGGTGTCGTCGAAGAACCCCTGCTCGGTGAGGTGCACCAGGCTGGCTGCCGCGCACGGCGTGGCCGCGCGGTCCAGGGTGAGGGTGAGCTCGCCGAGGTTGGTGGACACCAGCAGCTCGGCGGTGCCGGCCGCGGGGACGACGTCGTCGGGGGGCGCCACCTCGGTGAGGTGGGGGTTCGCCGACGAGCCCTGCCCCCACTCGCACGTGGCCGTGCCCGACGCCGCGGCGCCGTCCTGCCCCCCCTCGGCGGCGGGGTCCCCGCCACACGCGGCGAGGCCCAGCAGCGCCCCGGTGAGGCCGGCCGCTGCACGCAGGCGCCGGCTCACGCCGCGACCGTCAGCGTCTGGATCCGGACCTCCTGGGTGGGCGCGCCGTCGCCCGGGCCGTTGCTGCCGTCGTTGCCCTTGGCGGCGATCGCGTCGAGGGTCGCCCGGCCGGCCTCGTCGATTGTGCCGAGGACGGTGTAGGACGGCGGGAGCTGGCTGTCGCCGTAGACCAGGAAGAACTGGCTGCCGTCGAAGCCCTGGCCGCTGTTGGCCATGGCCACCGTGCCGCGCGGGTAGGTCTCGTCGCCGGCCACCTGGGTCGGGAACTGGTAGGCAGGGCCGCCGGCGCCGGTGCCGCTGGGGTCACCGCACTGCAGCACCTTGAGGCCCTCGGAGTCGGTCTCGCGGTGGCAGACCGTGTCGTCGAAGTAGCCCTGACCGGCCAGGTACACCATGCTCGCCACCCCGCACGGGGCGTTGGCGTTGTCCAGCGTCAGGCCGATCGGACCGACGTTCGTGGTGATGTCGACCTCGGTGGTGCCGGTCGGCGTCACCTCGACCGGCGGGGTGCCGGAGTCGGCCGCCAGGTTCGGGTTGGCGGTGTCGGCCGGCGTCCAGTCGCACGTGCCGTCGCTGCCGTCCACCACACCGGGCGTGGGAGGGGCGGCCGGGGTGGGCGTGGGCTCCGCGGCGGCGGGAGCGGGATCGTCGCCGCCGGTCCCGGTGATCAGCAGGACGGTGGAGACGACGAGCACCACCGCGGCGGCGGTGACCCCGATCAGCATGTTCCGGCGACGCCTGCGGGCCAGCTCGGCGCGGCGTTCCAACTGACGCTGCAGGCGCCGCTGGGCGGCCTCCCGCCGCTGCTTGTTGCTCGGCACGGGTGGTACTCCTCGAGACGGACGGTTGCGGGGGGACGTCCGGGTGCGCGCCCGCACCCCGCTGGTCGTGGGGCGAGTCTAGGTGCCGAGCCTGACCGTTCCCTGGCAGCGGAGAGGCCCGGAGCGGCGCGCAGGCCCCGCGTAACCTGCACGGGTGCTCATCCGCTCGTTCCCGGCCGGCGCCTTCGGCACCAACTGCTACGCCGTCGCCCCCGGGCCGCGGCAGGAGTGCGTGGTGGTCGACCCCGGCATGGACGCCGTCGAGCCGCTGGCTCGCCTGCTGGCCGACGACGGCCTCAAGCCGGTCGCCGTCGTCCTCACCCACGGCCACCTCGACCACACCTTCTCGGTCCTGCCGGTCTGCGACGGCTACGACATCCCCGCCTACCTGCACCCGGCCGACTCCGGGATGCTCAGCGACCCGGCGCGCTGGCACGGCCCGCAGCTGGCGCCCTTGATCACCGGCGTGCAGCTGCCGGACCCGTCGGAGGTCCGGCAGCTCGACGACGGCGCCGTCCTCTCCCTCGCCGGCGTCGAGCTGACGGTGCGGCACGCGCCGGGGCACACCCAGGGATCGGTGGTCTTCTCCCTCGACCTCGGGGAGGCCCCGGGCCTGCTCGCCGGCGACGTGCTCTTCGCCGACTCGGTGGGCCGGGTCGACCTGCCCGGCGGGTCGTGGGAGGAGATGCTGCGCTCCCTGCGCGACGTCGTCCTGCCGCTGGACGACGCGACGGTGGTGCTGCCCGGGCACGGCCCGGCGACGACGGTGGGGCGGGAGCGGGCGACCAACCCGTTCCTCGCCGAGGCGGCTGCGGGCACCGGGCCGGCGCCGCGGGGGCGCGGGCTGTGAGAGCGACGGGCGAGGGAGCATCGCCGCGTGCTAGGGGCACCTCCCGCTTGCGGGGGACAGCGACCGAGGAGCGGACCGAGTCCGGAGCCGAACGGAGTGTGCTGTGAGCGGGCTGACCGCGCCCAAGGGCACCTTCGACGTCCTGCCGCCGGAGTCCGCGCGGTTCCTCGCCGTCCGGGAGACGCTGACCGCGCCGCTGCGGCGGGCCGGCTACGGCTACGTCGAGACGCCGGTGTTCGAGGAGACGGCCGTCTTCTCCCGCGGGGTGGGGGAGTCCACCGACGTCGTGACGAAGGAGATGTACACCTTCGACGACCGCGGCGGCCGCTCGCTGACCCTGCGCCCGGAGCTCACCGCCGGGCTGATGCGGGCCTTCATCGAGCACCGGCTGCACACCGGTGCGCTGCCGGTGAAGCTGTGGACGGTCGGCTCGGCGTTCCGCTACGAGCGCCCGCAGGCCGGCCGCTACCGGCACTTCACCCAGGTCGACATGGAGGCGCTCGGCGTCGACGACCCGGCGCTGGACGCCGAGGTGGTGGCGCTCGGCGTGCAGGGCTTCCGCGACCTCGGCCTCACCGACTTCGAGCTGCTGCTGACCTCGCTGGGCGACGGGACGTGCCGGCCGCAGTACCGCGAGCTGCTCGTGGCCTACCTGGAGAAGCTGGACCTGGACGAGGAAACCCGGCGGCGCGCGGCCATCAACCCGCTGCGGGTCCTGGACGACAAGCGGCCCGAGGTGCAGACCCAGCTCGACGAGGCCCCACTGATGGTCGACCACCTGTCGGACTCCACGAGGGCGCACTACGACGCCGTCCGCCAGCACCTCGCCGACCTGGGCGTGACCTGGACCGAGGCGCCGCGGCTGGTGCGCGGGCTGGACTACTACACGAAGACGACCTTCGAGTTCGTGCACTCCGGGCTCGGGGCGCAGTCGGCGATCGGCGGCGGCGGGCGCTACGACGGGCTCTCGGCGGCCCTCGGCGGACCGGACGTCTCCGGCATCGGGTACGCCGTCGGCGTGGACCGGACGCTGCTGGCGGTGCAGGCCGAGGGCCTCGACATCGGCGCTGCGGCCGGTGTGCAGGCCTTCGTCGTCCCGCTGGGCGAGGAGGCCCGGCGGCTGGGCGTGCGCCTGGTCGGGCAGCTGCGGCAGGCCGGCGTGGCGGCCGACACCGTCTACGGCGGCCGCGGGCTCAAGGGCGCGATGAAGGCCGCCGACCGGTCGGGCGCCTCGCACGTCGTCGTCATCGGCGAGCGGGACCTGGCCGAGGGCGTCGGCCAGCTCAAGGACCTGCGGACCGGTGAGCAGCGGGCGGTCCCGGTCGCTGAGCTGTTCGACACGGTGCGTGCCACGGTGGCGTCATGAGCATGAGCTGCGCCCGCTCGGGCGCACGGGTGCCGACGTCGGCGTCGTGGGGCTGGGCACCTGGCAGCTGGGCGGTAACTGGGGGGACGTCGACGACGACACCGCGGCCGACGTCCTCGACGCCGCGCTGGACGCCGGGGTCACCCTGCTCGACACCGCCCACGTCTACGGCGACGGCCGCTCCGAGGAGCGCATCCGCCGGGCGCTGGTGGCCCGCTCCGACCGGCCGTTCGTGGCGACCAAGATCGGCCGCCGCGCCGACCCCTTCGAGGCCGCGCAGTACACGCCGGAGAACCTGCGCGCCTGGATCGACCGGTCGCGGCCCGACCTCGGCGTGCAGACCCTCGACCTGGTGCAGCTGCACTGCCCGCCTCGGGGCGTCTACACCGACCACCGGGTGTACGACGCGCTCGACGCGATGGTGGCCGACGGCGTGATCGCGGCCTACGGCGTCTCGGCGGAGACCGTCGGCGAGGGGCTGACCGCGCTGGAACACCCAGGCGTGCAGACGGTCCAGGTGATCCTCAACGTCTTCCGGCGCAAGCCGCTCGAGGAGCTGCTGCCGGCCGCGGAGAAGGCCGGCGTCGGCATCCTCGCCCGCGTGCCGCTGGCCAGCGGCCTGCTGACCGGCACGTACGACGAGACGACGACGTTCGCGCCCGACGACCACCGCAGCTTCAACCGCAACGGCGAGGCCTTCGACGTCCGCGAGACCTTCTCCGGGGTGCCCTTCGAGGTCGGCGTGGCCGCCGCCCGCGAGGTCGCCGAGATCGCCGGCGACGCCCCCACGGCGGCGTTCGCGCTGCGCTGGGTCATCGACCAGCCCGGCGTCACCACGGTGATCCCCGGCGCCCGGACCGTCGAGCAGGTCCGCGGCAACGTTGCGGCGGCCGCGCTGCCACCACTCACCGACGCCCAGCTCGCCGACCTCGAGCGCGTCTACGACGACCGCATCCGCGCGCACGTCCACGACCGCTGGTGATTCCCTCTCGAAAGGCCCTCTAGTGCTGCGCACCCACGACGCCGGAACGCTGCGCGCGTCCGACGCCGGTTCTCCCGTCACCCTCGCCGGCTGGGTCGCCCGCCGCCGCGACCACGGCGGCGTCGTCTTCGTCGACCTGCGCGACGCCTCGGGCTACGTCCAGGTCGTCGTCCGCGAGGAGGAGGCCCACGCCCTCCGCAACGAGTTCTGCGTGCTCGTCACCGGCGAGGTCCGCCGCCGTCCCGAGGGCAACGAGAACCCGGAGTTGCCGACCGGCGACATCGAGGTGGCCGCGGCCGAACTGCGGGTGCTCTCGCCGTCGGCCCCGCTGCCGTTCCCGATCGAGACCGACCAGGCCGCCTCGGACGACGTCCGGTACAGGTACCGCTACCTCGACCTGCGCCGGCAGGGCCCGGCGCGGGTGCTGCGGTTGCGCTCGGAGGTCAACCGGGCCGCCCGCGGGGTCATGGCGCAGCACGGCTTCGTCGAGGTCGAGACGCCGGACCTGACCCGCTCCACCCCGGAGGGCGCCCGTGACTTCGTCGTCCCGGTGCGCCTGCAGCCGGGCAAGTGGTACGCGCTGCCGCAGTCGCCGCAGCTGTTCAAGCAGCTGCTGATGATCGGCGGGCTGGAGCGGTACTACCAGATCGCGCGCTGCTTCCGGGACGAGGACTTCCGCGCCGACCGGCAGCCGGAGTTCACCCAGCTGGACTTCGAGATGAGCTTCGTCGAGCGCGACGACGTCCTGGCCGTGGTCGAGGACGTCGTCCGTGCGCTGTGGCGGGAGCTGGCCTCCTACGAGGTCCCCGACATCCCGCGGATGAGCTACCGCGAGGCGATGGACCGCTTCGGCTCGGACAAGCCCGACCTGCGGTTCGGCATCGAGCTCACCGAGCTGACCGAGTACTTCGCCGGGACGCCGTTCCGGGTGTTTCAGGCGCCCTACGTCGGCGCCGTCGTCATGCCCGGCGGCGGGTCGCAGCCGCGGCGGGCCTTCGACGCGTGGCAGGACTGGGCGAAGTCCCGCGGGCACCGGGGCCTGGCCTACGTGACGATCGCCGAGGACGGCACGCTGGGCGGGCCGGTCGCCAAGAACATCTCCGACGCCGAGCGCGAGGGGCTGGTCGCCGCCGTCGGTGCCGAGCCGGGGGACTGCCTGTTCTTCGCCGCGGGTGCGCGCCGGCCGGCGCAGGAGCTGCTGGGTGCCGCGCGCAATGAGATCGCCCGCCAGCTGGAGTTGATCGAGCCGGGCTCCTGGTCGTTCCTCTTCGTCGTCGACTTCCCGATGTTCGAGGAGACCGAGGACGGAGAATGGACCTTCATGCACCACCCGTTCACCTCGCCCACGCCCGAGTGGCGGGACCGGTTCGCCGAGGACAAGGCCGGTGCGCTGTCCGACGCCTACGACCTGGTGTGCAACGGCAACGAGCTGGCCAGCGGGTCGGTCCGCATCGCCGACCCCGACCTGCAGGAGCGGGTGTTCGAGACCCTCGGGATGTCCCGGGAGGAGGCCCGCGAGCGGTTCGGCTTCTTCCTCGAGGCCTTCGCCTACGGCCCGCCGCCGCACGCCGGTGCCGCGATCGGGTGGGACCGCACGTGCGCGCTGCTGGCCGGGGTGGAGTCGATCCGCGAGGTCATCGCCTTCCCGAAGACCGGCGCGGGGTTCGACCCGCTGACCGGTGCGCCGACGTCGATCACCGCGGCGCAGCGCAAGGAGGCCGGCATCGACGCCACGCCCGAGGAGCCCGCTCTGCCGGGTGAGCCCGGCGCCCCCGGCCCGACCGACCCCACCCGCTGACCTCTTGCCCGCCGTGATCATCGGCGGGTGGCTGCCGCCACCGGCGTGTCGGGCGACCAATCGCCGATGGTCAACTCGACCCGGGGTGCCACCCGCGACTCTGCAGCGCGCGGCGGGTGCGGTCGACGACCACCGTCGGGGACTCCCCGTGCCGGGCAGCGAATCGGAGCACCAGCCAGCCGTCCGCGGCCATGAGGGAGTACCGGTCGATGTCCTTGCCGAACTGCTGCGCCTCAGCGTGCTGCCGGCCCTCGTACTCCAGCAGTACCTTCCACGCCTTGTAACCGAGGTCGCCGTGAGCCACGATCCGCCCCATCGGTCGTGCACGGGTACCTGCGGCTGCGGATCGGGCAGGTCGCTGGTCACCAGCCAGTACCGGACCAGGCTCTCCGGGCGGGACATCGACAGCGGCGACAGCAACGGGGCGCACGCCCGTGCGCGGATGACGCCTCGCACCCGGTCCGCACGGTCCAGTCGCTGTACCAATGACCCGGCCGGCAGGTGGCCGCGTCGCATCAGCGCGTCGCCGACCGCGACCAGCTCGTGCGACGGCAGCTCGGCGGCCAGGTCGAGGAAGGTCTGCGGGCCGGAGGTGAGAGCCAGCCCGCGGTGCCGGACGACGTCGGCCTTGGTGAGCCCGCGGGCGTGTACCACGAGCTCGGCGCGCTGAGGGAGCACCCGCCGTGGGGTCAGGACGACGTGCGGTCGTCGCGGCGGGTCGAGGTGGGCGCCGAGCAGGGCGGCCGCCGTGCCGTGGCTGAAGGCGGCGTCCGGTGGCAGGACGGAGGCCAGCAGTTCGAGTCGTTCAACCTCGTCGATCGCGTCGTCCAGCCGGACGAACAGGTCGTGGGCCAGCCGGAGGAACCGGGAGCCACGGAGCTGGGCGCGGGTGAGCCCGGCGGCGCGGGCGGAGGCGGCGGTGTAGGCCGGAGGCAGGGACATGCGGCGACGCTGCTGCCGTGGTCCTGCGTGTGGGTGGCCTGTTGGACGGCTGTGGAGCCACGGGCGCCCTGTGGACGCCCGCCACCCCGCCGTGATCATCGCCGGGTGGCTGCCCGACACGCGCGTGGGAGCAGCCACCCGCCGATGATCACGCCGGGGGGTGCCTCAGGCGTTCAGGCGGGTGAGCTGGTCGGGGGTCAGCTGCAGGTCCGCGGCGGCGGCGGAGTCCTTGATGGACGACGGCCGCGAGGCACCGGGGATGGGGATGACGACGTCGGACTGCGCCAGGTGCCAGGCCAGCGTCACCCGGTACACCGAGACGCCCAGCTCCTCGGCGACCTCCGCGAACGCCGGCGCCGACGACGACAGCGACCCGGCCGCCGACACCCCGCCGAACGGGCTCCACGGCAGGAACGCCAGCCCGTGCGCGGCGCAGTGCGCCAGCTCGTCGGCGGAGAACCGCCAGCCCGGGGAGAACTGGTTCTGCACGGCCGCCAGTGCTGGGCCGACGATCGAGCGCGCGACGTCGATCTGCGCGACGTCGGAGTTGGAGATGCCGACCATGCGCACCAGCCCGTCGTCGGCCAGCTGCCGCAGCGCGCCCATCGAGTCCTCCCAGGGCGTGGCCGGGTCGGGCCGGTGGAACTGGTAGAGCCCGATGGCGTCGCCGCCCAGCCGGCGCAGCGAGTCCTCGCAGGCCCGGCGCAGGTACCCCGGCGAGCCGTCGAGCTCCCAGTCGGCGCCGCGCCGGGTGTGCCCGCCCTTGGTGGCGACCAGCACGGACGACGTGTCGCCGCCGTACGAGGCCAGCGCCTCGGCCACCAGTTCCTCGTTGTGGCCGAACTCCGCCTCGTCGCGGGCGTACGCGTCGGCCGTGTCGATCAGTGTCACCCCGGCGTCCAGGGCGGCGTGCACGACCGCTCGGGCCTCCTCCGGTGCGGGCCGGTCGTCCTTGGTCGACAGGGGCATCGCCCCCAGGCCGATCGCGCCGACGGTCACGTCCCCGATGCGTCGCTGCTGCACGGGCCCTGTCGTGCCCCGCGGGTAGCGTCGTCACCCGTGAGTTCGCTGTTCGACGAGCCGGAGGCGGACGGCGGGACCATCGACCCGGGCGCGCCGCTCGCGGTCCGGATGCGGCCGCGGTCGCTGGACGAGGTCGTCGGCCAGTCCCACCTGCTGGGGCCGCGTGCGCCGCTGCGCCGGCTGGTCGAGGCCGACGAGCCGATGTCGCTGGTGCTCTACGGCCCGCCGGGCACCGGCAAGACCACCCTGGCGCACGTCATCTCGCTGGCCACCAAGCGGCAGTTCGTGCAGTTGTCGGCCCTCGATGCTGGCGTCAAGGAGGTCCGCGCGGTCATCGCGGGCGCCAAGCGCGAGCTGACCCACGCCGGCCGGCGCACCGTGCTGTTCATCGACGAGGTGCACCGCTTCTCCAAGACCCAGCAGGACAGCCTGCTCTCGGCGGTGGAGGACCGGATCGTCAGCCTGATCGCCGCCACCACCGAGAACCCGTTCTTCTCCGTGGTCAGCCCGCTGCTCTCCCGCTCCCTGGTGCTGGCGTTACAGCCACTGGACGACGACGACGTCCGCACGGTGCTGCGCCGCGCGCTGACCAGCGACCGCGGCCTGGCCGGCGCGGTCACCCTCACCGCGGAGGCCGAGGAGCACCTGATCCGCGTCGCCGGGGGTGACGCGCGCAAGGCGCTGACCGCCCTGGAGTCCTGCGCGGGAGCGGCCGAGGCTGCGGGCAGCGACGTGCTCGACCTCGCCACCCTGGAGACGGCGGTGGCGCAGGCGGCGGTCCGCTACGACCGGTCCGGCGACCAGCACTACGACGTCGCCAGCGCGCTGATCAAGTCCATCCGCGGCAGCGACGTCGACGCCGCGCTGCACTACCTGGCGCGGATGGTGGAGGCGGGGGAGGACCCGCGCTTCATCGCCCGCCGGCTGGTCATCTCCGCCAGCGAGGACATCGGCATGGCCGACCCGACGGCGCTGCTCATCGCGGTCGCCGCCGCCGAGGCGGTCGCCTTCATCGGGATGCCTGAGGGCCACTTCCCGCTGGCCCAGGCCGTCGTCCACCTGGCGACCGCACCGAAGTCCAACGCCGTCACCGTGGGCATGAGCGAGTCCGTCGCCGACGTGCGTGCGGGGCTGGCCGGGCCGGTGCCACCGGGGCTGCGCGACGCCCACTACGCCGGGGCGAAGAAGCTCGGCCACGGGGGCAGCTACGTCTACCCGCACGCCCACCCCGACGGCGTGGTGCCGCAGCAGTACCCGCCGGACGTCCTCGTGGGGCGGGACTACTACCGGCCCACGAATCGTGGCGCCGAGGGGCCGATCGCCGCGCGGCTGGCCAAGCTTCGGGCGATCGTCAGACGACAACCGCGGGAGCATCGCAGCGAGGCACGAGCGAGGAGCGGACCGGGGCGCGGAGTCTGACGGAGGGCATCGTCAGACGCGGCCGCTGAGCCCGGCGGGGCACGGACGGGCGTCCGGGGCCACGACTACTGTGACCACGCCGGGCCGACGCCCGCCGGCGGCGACCGGTGGGCCGACCCGGACACCGCAGGAACGACCATGCCGCTGGGAAGAACACGGCCGAGGAACCAGGAGGACCGGGTGTCCGCAGGAGAGTGGGCCGGACTGATCGCAGCGCTGGCGCTGGTGCTGCTGGTGGTGCTGCTCGCCGTCCCGATCCTCAAGCTGGGTCGCACGCTGGACGAGGCGACGCTGACCATCCGCCAGGCCCGGGAGCAGAGCGGCCCGATCCTGAGCCAGGCGTCGACGACGGTGGCCCACGTCAACAGCAACCTCGAGCGGGTCGACGACATCACCGGCAACGCCGCCAACGTCTCCAGCAACGTCGCCGCCCTCACCAGCGTCGTCGCCGCCACGATCGGCAGCCCGCTGATCAAGGTGGCCGCGTTCAGCTACGGCGTGCGCAGCGCCGCCCGCAAGAAGCGGGAGGGTCAGGCGATCGCCGAGGCTGCCGCGCGCGACAAGGCCGCGCGCCGTGAGCGCCGCGCCGCCCGGCGGGCCGCCTGATGCGCCGGCTGTTCTGGCTGACCATGGGCATCACCATCGGCGCCCTCGTCGTCCGCAAGCTGTCGCGGGCGGCCGAGCGCATGACGCCGGCCGGCATCGGCGCCTCGGTGGCCGAGGGCCTGCGCGACCTGGCCGACGCCATCGGCGACTTCGGCGCCGACGTGCGTGCGGCTATGGCCGAGCGGGAGGGGGAGCTGCGGGCCGGAACCGGCCTGGACGCCCCGCTGCCCGAGGTCGACCAGGCCCAGCTGCCCGGCCGGCACGCCACCGACCGCTGAGTCCCCTCCTCCCTGCGGGACGCCCGATCCCGGACGACCGCGCCTTCCAGACCGAGTAGGACATGCAGACCGCCGAGATCCGCCGCCGCTTCCTCGAGCACTTCGCCACCCGCGGGCACACCGTCGTCCCCAGTGCCTCGCTGGTCTCCCCTGACCCGTCGCTGCTGTTCACGGTGGCCGGCATGGTGCCGTTCATCCCGTACTTGACCGGCCGGGAGCCGGCCCCTTACCCGCGGGCCACCAGCGTCCAGAAGTGCGTGCGCACCCTCGACATCGAGGAGGTGGGCAAGACCACCCGCCACGGCACGTTCTTCCAGATGAACGGCAACTTCTCCTTCGGTGACTACTTCAAGGAGGGGGCGATCCAGCACGCCTGGGACCTGATCACCGGCTCGGTGGAGGACGGCGGGCTCGGCTTCGACCCGGAGAGGCTCTGGGTCACCGTCTACCTCGACGACGACGAGGCGGCCCAGGCCTGGAAGCGGATCGCCGGCCTGCCCGACGAGCGGATCCAGCGCCGCGGCCTGAAGGACAACTACTGGCACACCGGCCAGCCCGGTCCGGGCGGCCCGTGCAGCGAGATCTACGTCGACCGCGGCCCCGAGCACGGCCCCGACGGCGGCCCGGTCGTCGACGAGGACCGGTTCCTGGAGATCTGGAACCTCGTCTTCATGCAGTACGAACGCGGCGACGGCCCGGGCAAGGAGGGCTACCCGATCCTCGGGGAGCTCAAGAGCAAGAACATCGACACCGGCATGGGCCTCGAGCGTGTGGCCTATCTGCTCCAGGGCGTCGACAACCTCTACGAGATCGACGAGGTCTACCCGGTCATCGACCTGGCGGCGTCCCTGGCCGGCAAGAAGTACGGCGTGTCCACCGAAGACGATGTGCGCCTGCGCGTGGTCGGCGACCACGTCCGGACGGCTCTCATGCTGATTGGCGACGGCGTGACGCCGGGCAACGAGGGCCGCGGCTACGTCCTGCGCCGTATCGTGCGGCGGGCCGTGCGCGCGATGCGCCTGCTCGGCGTCGACGAGCCGACCCTGCCCGAGTTGCTCCCCGTGAGCCGCGACGCGATGAAGGCGTCCTACCCGGAGGTCGAGCGCGAGTTCGGCCGGATCTCCGCGGTCGCCTACGCCGAGGAGGACGCCTTCCGGCACACCCTGCGGTCCGGTACGGCGATCTTCGACACCGCCGTCCGCGAGGCTAAGTCCGCGGGGCGCCATGCGTTGTCGGGCGAGACCGCGT
>JALYNA010000423.1 GCA_030773455.1 Actinomycetota bacterium | reverse complement strand
CTGGAAGGAGACGGCCTCGGTGAACGGGAACTGCGGCCCGCCGTTGAGGGCGACGTACTCCTGGCCGTCGAGGGTGAAGGAGACGGTCATCGCGGTGCCCTCGGGCATCGGCATGCCGGGCCCGTAGCGGGTGACCTCACCGATCGCGGAGTTCGGGAAGATCGAGGTGTAGTGGGCGGCGGCGTCTTCGGCCGCGCCGTCGAACCACAGGCACGGGATCTGCTTTGGCATCGGGGTCCTCTCTGGTGGGCGGGGCGGTCGGGCTGCGGCGTCGAGGAGTAGACCGCCGTCCGGCTCGCAGGTCATCGGTCGTCTGCGCGCGGGTTCGGCTGCGTGGGCCCGGGCCGTGGCGCGGACTGCTGTACCCGGTGGCCCACGCCCGGGCCTGTGACGGGCCACGGAGGTACAGCGGTGTTGGCCCCGCTGCAGGGCCCCGCCGCGATCCTGTGAGCGGTGGGGGCAGCGGCGGCCCCGTCCCGGGTCCCGCCCCGAGCCTGCGAGGGGTGGGAGGACGGGTCCTTTATCAGTGCCCGGGGCTGCCCGGGCTGGAGTGCCAGAGCTTGCGCGGCGCCGACGACGTCCCCCGGCGGGTGGCGTCGCGCCGGGCCACGGTCATGGCGTCCTCCCCGGCGGGCTTGATGTCGGCGTAGGGCGACATCCGGAAGCCCGTGGGGTGCACCAGCACCGGTTTGACCACCACCGGCCGCGACCCGCTCGAGGCCGCGGCTCCCGCGATGGACTCCTCGGTGTACTTGCCCTGGGCGGCCATCTGCTCGGCCACGGCCTCCAGCCCGCCGGTCTCCCAGGCCTCGTGCAGCGCCGGCAGCTCCCATGCCCCGGTGGCCCGCAGCGAGACCCCGCGCGGGCCGGTGCGCCGCAGCACCCCGCGGATCACCAGCAGCCACGAGTGGAAGACCGTCGCGGCGTAGGGGCCCTGGGCGTCCTCGAAGAAGGTGGAGTCGGTGCAGCCGGTGCCGTCGTCAAGGGTCACGAACACCACCCGGCGACCGGAGCGGATCGGCGGCGTCTGGGTGGCCACCTTGACCCCGGCGACCAGCACCTCGGCACCGCTGCGGCTGCCGAGCAGCTCGCCGGCCGGCACCGCGCCGATCGCGGCGAGGAACGGCCGGTAGAAGTCGACGACGTGCCGGCTGGCGTCCAGGCCGAGCACCTCCAGCTCCGCGCGCACCAGCTCGGCGTCGGTGAACTCCGGCAGCCCGCTGCTCTCGGCCCAGTCCAGCCCGGGCTCCTCCACCTCCTCCTCGCCGGGCAGCTCCAGACCCATGAGGTCGAGGCTGAGCTGTCCGCTCGTGGCGGCCCGGGTGCCGCTGCGGCTCCACCGGTCCAGCTCGCCGATCTGCAGCAGCAGGTCGCGGCGGGTGACCTGCCGGCGGCTGCGGGTGGGCCGGCCGGCCTCGCGGTCGCGGACCCCGAAGCCGTAGAGGGAGTCGAAGCCGCCGGCCAGCACCAGCCGCTCCACCACCGGCCGGGACACCGACGCCCGGTGCCAGAAGTCGGCGAGCGAGCGGTAGGGCTGCCCGGCGACGACCCGGTCCACCTCGTCGGCGGAGATCCCCTTCACGTCGGCCAGGGACAGCCGGATGCCGTAGCGGGACGGGTCGGGCATGGCCGCGGGCATCCACTCCGGCCGCGTCCATCCCGGACCCTCGACCTCAGGTCCACCCTCAGACCCAGTGCCGGGCCCGAGGCGCTCGACCCGGTAGGTGCCGGCCGAGGCGTTGACGTCCAGGCCCAGCACCCGGACGCCGAAGTTACGGGCGTCGTCGAGGATCAGCCGTTTCGGGTACATGCCCGGGTCGTGGGTGAGCACCCCGGCGAGGAAGGCCGCCGGGTGGTGGGTCTTCAGCCACGCCGACTGGTAGGTGGGCAGCGCGAACGCCGCGGCGTGGGCCTTGCAGAAACCGAAGGAGCCGAAGGCGACCAGCACCTCCCACACCTGCTCGACCACCTCGACCGGGTAGCGCTGCACCGCCTCGGGCATGAACCAGGCCCGCACCTCCGCGTGCAGCTCCCGGTCGCCCAGCGCGCGGCGTGCCTCGTCGGCCTGCGCCAGGTCGCAGCCGGTCATCTGCGCGACGATCTGCAGCACCTGCTCGTGGAAGACGACCACCCCCGCGGTCTGCGCCAGGTACGGGGCAAGGTCGGGGTGCGGGTAGACCGGGTCCCGCCAGCCGTTCCGGGCCAGGAGGAACGGGGTCACCATGTCGCTCTTCACCGGCCCGGGCCGGAACAGCGAGATGTCGATGACGATGTCCTCGAACGATCCCGGCCCGAACTTGCCGACCAGCTCCCGCTGCCCCGGCGACTCGATCTGGAACATGCCGAGGGTCCGGGTGCTGCGGATCAGCTCGAACGTCGTCGGGTCGTCGCGCGGGACGGCGTCGATGTCGACGGTCTCGCCGTCGACCCGGGCCACCTCGTCGAGGGCGTGCGCGATCGCCGACTGCATCCGGATGCCGAGCAGGTCGAGCTTGAGCAGCCCGAGCTCCTCGACGTCGTCCTTGTCGAACTGGCTCATCGGATAGCCCAGGTAGCTGTTCTCCACCGGGGTGCGGTCCAGCAGGGTGGCGTCGGAGAGCAGCACGCCGCACGGGTGCAGGGCGATGTGCCGGGGCAGGCCGTCGAGCCGGGCGACGAGATCGAACAGCAGGTCCAGGTCGCCGGTGCCGCCGCCGCGTCGCGACCCGAACCGGCTGGCCCGCAGCTCGGGGAGGTCCCGGAGCGCGGCGTGCACCTGGTTGGCCCGGATGTGCGGGAAGGCCTTGGCGACCGCGTCGACCTCGGCCGGCGGCAGCCCGAGCGCGGCGCCGACGTCGCGGATGGCGTGCCGCACCCGATAGGTGTCCATCATCGAGATGCAGCTGACCCGGTGGGCCCCGAAGCGGTCGAGAACCGCATCGTAGACCTCCATCCGCCGGGCGGACTCCACGTCGATGTCGACGTCGGGCAGCTGGTGGCGCAGCGGGGACAGGAAGCGCTCCATCAGCAGCCCGTAACGGATCGGGTCGACGTCGGAGATGCCCAGCAGGTAGGTGACCAGGCTGCCGGCCCCCGACCCGCGCGCCGCGGCCCGGACCCTCAGGCTCTTGATGAGGTCGACCACGTCGGCGACGGTGAGGAAGTAGGACGGGTAGCCGAGGGAGTCGATGACCGCGAGCTCGTCGTCCAGCCGCCGGGCCACCTCCGCCGTGCGGGCCATGCCGCGCCGGCCCAGCCCCGCCTCGCAGCGGGCGCGCAGCACCGCCGAGGGGCCCATCCCCTGGTCGGCCGGGGTGGTGACCACGTCCAGCTCGGGATAGCGCACGGTGCCGATACCCAGGTCGGCCCGGACGTCGACCGCGCACTGCTCGGCCAGCCGGGCGGTGCGCTCCAGCAGCCGCAACGCCGCGTCCCGGTCGGGGCCGACGAGGTCCTCGGCGACCTCGGCCATCTCCTTGCCCGACTTCAGGTAGCTCTCGGCGGTGCGCCGGTCGACGTGCCGGGCGTCCAGCGGGACCAGCCGGCGGGCCGCGTCCAGGACGTCGGCGGTGGGCGCGTCCAGGGCGTCGACGTAGCGGACCGCGTTGGTCAGCACCACCGGCACCCCCTCCGCGGCGGCGAAGTGCAGCAGCGCCTGCGCCCGGGAGCGGTCGCCCCGGCCACGGTGGTGGACGACCTCGAGCACCAGCGAGCCGGGACCGAACACCGCGCGCCAGGCGGCCAGCCGGGCGGAGGCCACGTCGGCCCGGCCGGCGGCCAGCGCCCGGCCCACCGG
>JALYNA010000422.1 GCA_030773455.1 Actinomycetota bacterium | reverse complement strand
GCGCCCGGCCGACCGTGCCGCGGTGCACGACGCCGTGGCCGCGGTCGGGCTGGCCGACCGCCTCGGCGACCCCATCGCCTCGCTCTCCGGCGGTCAGCAGCGCCGGGTGCTGGTCGCCCGTGCGCTGGCCGCCGAGCCGGAGCTGCTGGTCATGGACGAGCCGACCGCCGGGGTGGACGCGGCCAGCCAGGACGCCCTCGCCGCCGTCCTCGCCGACGTGTCGGCCACCGGCACGACCCTGCTGGTCGTGACGCACGAGACCGCCGCGCTGGCCGGCGTCCTCACCCGGGCGGTTCTCGTGGACCACGGGCGGATTACCTACGACGGGCCACTGGCCGGGGCCGGGTCCACCGCCGGCGGGCACCACCACCCCGAGGACACGGGTCTGCCACCCGCGCGGGGGTACCGGCAGGACCAGCCCCGGGTGACCACGGACGGAGGGCGCTGAGAGTGGAGGTCCTCGAGTACGGCTTCATGCAGCGGGCGCTGCTGGCCTCGCTGATGGTCGGCCTGGTGGCCCCGGCGGTCGGTGTGTTCCTCGTGCAGCGCCGGCTCTCCCTGCTCGGCGACGGCCTCGGCCACGTCGCCCTCACCGGCGTCGCGATCGGCGTCCTGACCTCCACCGCCCCGGTCGGGACGGCGCTGGTGGCCGCCGTGCTGGGCGCGGTGCTCATCGAGCTGGTCCGTGCCCGCGGCCGCACCAGCGGCGACGTCGCGCTCGCCGTCCTCTTCTACGGCGGCATCGCGGGCGGCGTGGTGCTGCTCAGCCTGGCCCCGCGCGGGGAGGCGACCAACCTCGACGCCTACCTCTTCGGCGCCATCACCACCACGACTCCCGCCGACGTCGCGGTGTTCGGCGTCATCACCGCCGTCGTGCTGGGCGTCGTGGGGCTGCTCGGCCAGCGGCTGTACGCGGTCAGCGACGACGAGGAGTACGCCCGCGCGGTCGGCCTGCCGGTGCTGGCGCTGAACGTCGCGCTGGCGGCCCTGGTGGCGGCGACCGTCGTCCTCTCCATGCGGGTGGTGGGCCTGCTGCTGATCAGCGCGCTGATGATCGTGCCCAGCGCGGTGGCCCAGCAGCTGGCCCGCAGCTTCCGCCAGACGCTGTACCTGGCCTGCGCCATCGGCCTGGTCACCAGCGTCGCGGGCACGACCGCCTCCTACTACACCGGCACGCCGTCCGGCGGCACGATCGTGCTGCTGGCGATCGCGCTGTTCCTGCTGGCCACGACGGCCGTCGCGGCGCGCGAGGCGACCGCCCGCCGCCGGCACCGGCGCCGCGCCGAGGTGCACGCCGCCCATCCGCACGAGCACGGTGCCGGCTGCGGGCACCCCGAGGTGCCGCACGGCGACCACGTCGACTACGACCACGACGGCCACCTGCACGCCCCGCACCGCACCGGCGCGGGCGTGCACTACGACGAGCACGGCGAGCACGCCGCGCCGCCGGCGGGAACGGGGGGACGGGCATGACCGAGACTCCGCGTCGCCAGACCCGGCAGCGCAGCGCCGTCCTGGCCCTCCTCGACGACCAGGACGGCTTCCGCACCGCCCAGGACCTGCACGCCCGGCTCCGCGAGCGCGGCGACGCCGTGGGGCTGGCGACGGTCTACCGGGCGTTGCAGGCCCTGGTGGACGACGGCCTGGTCGACGTGCTGCGCAGCGAGGGCGAGGCGGCCTACCGGCGCTGCTCGCCGGTGCACCACCACCACCTGGTCTGCCGCTCCTGCGGGCGCACCGTCGAGGTGGCTGACCCGCCGGTGGAGCGCTGGGCCGCCCGCGTCGCCGCCGAGCACGGGTTCGCCGACGTGCAGCACCAGCTGGAGGTCTTCGGCACCTGCGCGGCCTGCTGCACCGCAAGCTGACCCGACCGGCGCCCCGGCGTGCTCACCACACGGTGCGGATCGCGGGGAAGTCCAACAGCAGGGCATGGGTGTCGAGCAGCGGGGAGGTCACTCCCACCGGCCGAGCTCGTCGTCCGGAAGCGGCTCGGAGAAGGCCTCGGGCAGCGAGCCCGCGACGAAGCCGACGGGTCGGGGTGCGGGCTCATCGACCGGCACGAGACGCACCACAGGTTGGCCGTCCCGTGCGATCACGACGTCCTCGCCACGCTCGGTGGCCGCCAGCAGCTGGGACAGCCGCGTCTTCGCTTCCTGCACGTCCACCTGCATCACGTACTCAGGATGCGCTTCTCAGCCAGGCTGACCAGCCAGGTCGGGCTGGCCGACGCAGCGGCCTTCGCCATCACCGGTACGGGTCGGTGATCTCCCGCAGCCGCTCCAGGGCCGCGCGCAGCTGGGCGGTGGCCTCCTCCCCCAGGTGGGCCGTCCACTCGGCCTCCACCTCGGCCTCGACCCGGCGGGCCACCGCGACGACCTCGTGGCCGCGGTCGGCCATCTGCACCAGCCGGGCCCGGGCGTCGGTGGGGTCGGGCACCCGGCGCACGTAGCCGGCCTTCTCGAGCTGGTCGACGAGGTGACCGGCGGTCTGCTTGGTCACCAGCGCCTGCTCGGCCAGGGCAGTCAGCCGCGTGCCCCCCGGGCCGATCCGGGCGGCGATGCGCCCTTGCGCCGTGGTGATGTCGTCGAACCCCGCTGCGGCCAGGGCCGCGAACAGCCGCGACTCCAGAGCCCGGTGCGGGTAGAAGCAGAGCAGGCCGAGGTTCTGCCGATCGGCTGCCGGTCCGGTCACGATGCCCTTGAGGATGGTCAGATCTTCTGACGAGATGGTCAGCACGTACTACCTCAGGGAGGCGTCATGGACCTCGACGGCGTGTGGCGGACCATCGACGCGGAGCGGAGGAGCCTGGCCGACCTGCTCGACGGCCTCTCCCCCGCCGAGTGGGCGACCCCGTCGCTGTGCGACGCCTGCCGCGTGGGCGACGTCGCGGCCCACCTCACGCTGGCGCACATGAGCCCCTGGAGGCGGCGATCGGCGCGGTCCGCGCGCGGGGCAGCTTCGACGGCATGATCCGGGACACCGCCCTGCGCGCCGCCTCGCTGCCGCGAGAGGAGTACCCGCGGCGATTGCGCGCGATGGTGGGATCGCGGCGCACCGCCCCCTTCGTCACGCCGACGGAGCCGCTCATCGACGTCCTGGTGCACGGGCAGGACATCGCCGTCCCGCTGGGCCGGGACCGGCCGGTGCCCACCGACGCGGCCGTCGTGGCCGCCACGCGGGTCTGGGCATGGGCTTCCCGTTTCGGGCCCGACGGCGACTCCCGGGGTTCCGGCTCACCGCCACGGACGCCGACTGGACCGTCGGGTCCGGCCTCCCGGTGCAGGGGCCGATCGCCGCGCTCCTGCTCCTGGTCACCGAGCGGGAGACAGCGCTCGACCGGCTGTCCGGCGACGGCGCCGTCCACCTCTCCGCCGCCGGCCCGCGGCTCAGTTGAGCGCGCGGGTCCCCGCCGGCAGCGTGCCGCCGCGCACCATCTCGACCGTCGCGTCCTGCAGCGCGGTCAGCGCCACCCGCTGGGTGAACGGCCCGGTGGACACCCGGGCCACCCCGAGCTCCTGCATCTCCCGCGCGGGCAGCGAGGCGCCGGGGACGCTGATCAGCGTCAGCTTGTTCCGGCCCAGGCCCTCGACCACCGCCTCGATCTCCTCGCGGTCGACCAGGCGCGGCACGAAGACAACCGGCGCGCCCACCTCCAGGAAGGCGCGGCCGCGGCGGACCGCCTCGGCGACGAGCTCTCCTCGGTCGGCGTCCTTCTCGGCGCGGACGAAGGTGTCGGTGCGCGCGTTGAGGACGAAGTCGATCCCGGCGTCCCGGCCGGCGCGCAGGACCGCCTCGACGGCGGCCACCGCGTCGTCCAGCGGCTTCATCTGGTCCTCCAGGTTCCCGCTGACCACACCCACGCCGATCGCCCGGCGCGCGGTCTCCCCGGCGTCCCCGTAACCGGCCTCGAAGTCCATGCTCACCGGCAGGTCCACGGCGGCGGCGATCCGGGCGACCATGTCCAGGTGCAGGTCGAGCGGGATATTCTCGCCGTCGGCGTAGCCGAAGGTCGAGGCATGCCGTGGCTGGCGGTGGCCAGGGCCCGCACGCCGTCGGTCGCGGCGACCACCTGGGCGGAGACGACGTCCCACACGTTGGCCAGCACCAGGATCTCCGGGGCGCTGTGCAGGTCGAGGAGGGTGCGGGCACGGGTGGCGAGGTCGGTCACGGCGGCCACGCTACGGCCGGGGCGCCGGCCCGGCCCGGTCAGCCGCGGTCGCGCAGCGCCCGCAGCGCCGCCTTGCGGGCGTCGCCGGTGAGCCGGTCGAGGAACACCTTGCCGTCGAGGTGGTCGACCTCGTGCTGCAGCGCGCGGGCCATCAGGCCCTCGCCCTCCAGCCGCACCGGCTCGCCGTGCACGTCGAACCCCTCGACGACGGCGCGCATCGCCCGCACCGTGGGCGCCCACAGGCCGGGGATGGACAGGCAGCCCTCGTCGCCGCCCTGGGTCTCCTCGGACAGCTCGACGATCCGCGGGTTCACCACGTGGCCGATGCGCCCGTCGACGTTGTAGGAGAACGCCCGCAGCCCGACGCCGATCTGCGGCGCGGCGACGCCGGCCCGGCCGGGGTCGGCGACGGTGTCCTCCAGGTCCCGGACGAGCGCGGCCAGCTCCCGATCGAAGGTGCGCACCTCCTCGGCGGGCGTGCGGAGGACCGGATCACCGAGCTCGCGGATGGGGCGGATCGTCACGCCGAGCAGTCTCTCAACCCAGGGACGGGCGCCGGACCAGCACCATCTCGTCGCGGTGCACGATCTCGCGTCGGTACTCCGGGTCCAGCTCGCCGGTCCGGCGGCCCAGCAGCGGCGGCAGCTCCCGGGCGTCGTAGGCCACCAGCCCGCGGGCCACCACGACGCCGTCGGGGCCGACCAGCTCGACCGGGTCGTCGGCGAGGAACTCGCCGCTGGCGCCGGTGATACCGGCCGCCAGCAGCGAGGCGCCGCGCTCGCGGACCGCCCGGACCGCTCCCTCGTCGAGGTGCAGCCGGCCGCGCGGGCGGGTCGCGAAGCGCAGCCAGAACTGCCGGGCGCGCGGCCGCGGCCCCATGACCGCGAAGCGGGTGCCCACCGGCTGCCCGGCCAGCGCGGCGGCGGCCTGCGCGGTGGAGGTGACGACGACGGGGACGCCGGCGTGCGCGGCGATCAGCGCGGCCTCGACCTTCGTGGCCATCCCGCCGGTGCCCACGCCGTTGCGGCGGGCGGTGCCGAGGATGACCTCGCCGAGGTCCGCGGGGTCGCGCACGGTGTCCAGCAGCTGCGCCGGGCCCTGCCGCGGGTCGCCGTCGTAGACGCCGTCGACGTCGGAGAGCAGCAGCAGCGCGTCGGCCCGGGCGACGTGCGCCACCAACGCGGCCAGCCGGTCGTTGTCGCCGAAGCGGATCTCCTCGGTGGCCACGGTGTCGTTCTCGTTGACGATCGGCAGCACGCCCAGGGTCAGCAGCCGCTCCAGGGTGCGCTGGGCGTTGCGGTAGTGGCTGCGCCGGGTGAGGTCGTCGGCGGTCAGCAGCACCTGGCCGACGGTGACCTCGTGGCGGGCGAACGCGTCGGCGTAGGTCTGCACCAGCCGCAGCTGGCCGACGCTGGCCGCGGCCTGCGCGGTGGCCAGGTCCCGCGGCCGGCCGGCGACCCCGAGCGGGGCCAGGCCGGCGGCGATCGCCCCGGAGGAGACGAGCACGACCTCGCGGCCCTGCGCGTGCACCGCGGCCAGGACGTCGACCAGCGCCGCCAGCCGAGACTCGTCCAGCCCGCCGGGCAGGGTGGTCAGCGACGAGGAGCCGACCTTGACCACGACCCGCCGCGCGCCGGCGATCTCCGCGCGCAGGCTCACTGCGCCCTCCTCGCCGGCCCTCGTCGGTCGCGTTCGCGACGCTGCTGTGTCCGTCGGTGAGCTCGCGAGCTCGCTCACTGGCCGTCCCCGGGGAGGTCCTCGTCGGTCCAGGTCTCGGTGAGCTCGTAGGGCACCCGGCGGGCCCTCTTGGCGGCCAGCCGCTCCTCGGCGCGCACCCGGTGCGGGGCGTCGATGCGCGCGTCGGTGCCGCGCCCGCCCAGGCCGGCGGTCTCCTCGACGCTGAGCGTGCCGGCCTGCAGCGTCGGCACGAAGTCGAAGGCAACGTCGCCGATGACGATGGTGTCGCCCTCCTGCGCCCCGGCCTCGGCCAGCGCGTCCTCGACGCCGAGCCGGTTGAGCCGGTCGGCGAGGAAGCCCACGGCCTCGTCGTTGGTGAAGTCGGTTTGGCGCACCCAGCGCTCGGGCTTGACGCCGCGCACGGTGAACGCGCCCTCGTCCTCCGGGTCGCGCTCGACGGTGAAGCCGCTGTCGTCGACCGCCCGCGGCGTGAGGGTGACCCGCACCGGCTCCGGCTCGGGCAGCGCGGCGCGGTACTCCTCCACCGCCTGTGCCAGCGCGAAGCCGAGCTCGCGCAGCCCCTCGCCGGTCGCGGCGCTCACCGGGAACACCTGCAGGCCGCGCTGCTCCAGCGGCTCTCGGACCAGGTCGACCAGCTCGCGCCCGTCGGGCACGTCGACCTTGTTCAGGACGGCGACCCGCAGCCGGTCGACGAGGTCCTCGCGGTACTGCGCCAGCTCGTGCCGCAGCGCCTGGATGTCGCTCTCCGGGTCGCGGCCGGGCTCCATCGTGGCCATGTCGACCACGTGCACCAGGACCGCGCAGCGCTCGATGTGGCGGAGGAACTCCAGGCCCAGGCCGCGGCCCTCCGAGGCGCCGGGGATGAGCCCGGGGACGTCGGCCATCGTGAAGACGGTGTCGCCGGCGCGGACCACGCCGAGGTTGGGCACCAGCGTGGTGAACGGGTAGTCGGCGATCTTCGGCCGCGCGGCGGACATGGCCGCGATCAGCGAGGACTTGCCGGCCGACGGGAACCCGACGAGGCCGACGTCGGCGATGCTCTTGAGCTCGACGACGGCGTCGAAGGCCTCGCCCGGCTCGCCGAGCAGCGCGAAGCCGGGGGCCTTGCGGCGGGAGTTGGCCAGCGCGGCGTTGCCCAGGCCGCCCCTGCCGCCGTGCGCCAGGACGACGCGGGTGCCGGCCCCGACGAGGTCGGCGATCACCCGACCGTCGGGGGTGCTGACCACCGTGCCGGCGGGCACCCGGAGCACCCGGTCCTCGCCGCGGGCGCCGTGGCGGTTGCTGCCCTCACCGGGGCGGCCGTTGCCGGCCTTCTGGTGCGGGCGGTGGTGGAAGTCCAGCAGCGTGTGCACGCTGGGGTCCACCTCGAGGACGACGTCCCCGCCGTTGCCGCCGTTGCCTCCGTCGGGGCCCCCGAGCGGCTTGAACTTCTCCCGGTGGATCGAGGCCACGCCGTGCCCGCCGTTGCCGGCGGCGACGTGCACGACCACGCGGTCGACGAAAGCGGCCATCTCCGCGCCGCCTCTTTCCTGGCTGTCAACCGCCACGAGCGCACGGGCCGGTGGCCCGTGCGCTCATGCGCGTGGTGGGTGTTCTCGCGGCCCCGCCGCAGGGACCCGCCGCGAGCGTGCGAGCGGTGGAGGGCGGCGGGGTCCTTCTTCAGGCCTCGACCGCGGAGATGGAGACGGTCTTGCGTCCCCGCCGCATGCCGAAGGTGACCGCACCGGGCAGCAGCGCGAACAGCGTGTCGTCGCCGCCGCGGCCGACGCCCAGGCCCGGGTGGAAGTGGGTACCGCGCTGGCGGACGATGATCTCGCCGGCCTTCACGACCTGGCCCCCGAAGCGCTTGACGCCGAGGCGCTGCGCGTTCGAGTCACGGCCGTTGCGGGAGGACGAGGCGCCCTTCTTGTGTGCCATGTCGACGTCAGCCCTTCGTGATGTCGCGGACGACCACGTCGGTCAGCGGCTGACGGTGCCCCTGGCGCTTGTGGTAGCCGGTCTTGTTCTTGAACTTGTGGATGCGGATCTTCGGGCCCTTGCCGTGGCCGACGATCTCGCCGGTCACGGTCACACCGGCCAGCGTCTCCGCGTCGCTGGTGACGGTGTCGCCGTCGACCAGGAGCAGGGCCGGGAGGGTGACGGAGTCGCCCGCCTCACCCACGAGACGGTTGACCGTGAACCGGTCGCCCACGGCCACCTTGTGCTGCCGGCCACCGGCCTTCACGACTGCGTACACCACTGAACTCCTCGATCGCCTCTGTCGTGTCCTGCGTGCGCCCGGACGCCGGGCGCCGGGTGCTGGACGGGCTGCCCGCCTCCCAGGCGGCACCGCGAGGTGCGCGGCCCGGGGCGGTGCAACCCGACCAGCGTACCCGAGCGGTGGGGAGGACGGCGGCCCCCCTGCAGGGTCCCGCCAGCTCGCGAGTGGCGGGGGGCAGGGGGGTCCTTCTAGGCGCTGACGGCCTTCTGCACGTCCAGCGCCAGCAGCAGCTGCCCGTCGAGCTTGAACGCCCCGCGGATCAGGTCGCGGCCGGCGCCGTCGAGGGTGTCCGGCGGCGCCTCGAAGTCGGCCGGGTCGACGTCCACGACGTCGGCGATGGCGTCGACGAGGAGGCTGACCGCCTCGCCGTGCAGCCGGACGACGATGACGACGGCGTCGGTGCCCTCGGGTCGCGGCGGCCGGCCGAGCCGCTCACGCAGCTCGATGGCGGTCACGACCTGCCCGCGCAGGTTGATCAGCCCCGCGACCGCGTTGGGCGCCAGTGGCACCCGGGTCAGGCCCTGGCTCTTGAGCACCTCCTGCACGTGCGCCACCTCGACGCCGTAGAGGTCGCCGTCGAGCCAGAAGGTGGCCAGCTGGTCGCCGATCGCGCGGGCCTGGGCGGTGGTCACAGGGAGACCTCCAGGAGAGAGGCGCCGTTCGGCGCCGCGGACAGGGAGTTGACCGGCGCGGTGTAGAACGCCGGGTCGGCGGCGAGGATCGCGGCGCGGACGTCGAGCAGCTCGGTGACCTTCTCGCCGAGGACAGCGGAGCCCAGCAGGCCCATGTCGTTGATGTCGCTGCGCACGGCGCCCTCGCCGTCGACGATGTCGAGGATCTCCTCGACCACGATGGCCACGCTGCGGCCGTGGTCGGAGTACACGATGACCTCCAGGACCTCGCGGTCGCTCTCGCCGTAGGCGCCCAGGTGCCGGTCGAGCCGGACGATCGGCAGGATCGCGCCCCGGTACTGCACGACCTCCCGGTTGCCCACCCGTTCCACGGACTCGGTGCGCACCTGCTCGAGGCGGGTCACGGTGTCCAGCGGGATGGCCACCCGACGGCCCCCGCCGATGGCGGCCAGCAGCATCCGCTGCCGCTCGGCGTCGGTCGCCGCGGCCTGCAGCGCCGCTGCGCGGGACTCCTGGCGCTCACTGCTCTCGGTGCGCAGGGCCCGGCGCGCCAGGGCCTGCACGTCCAGGATGAGCGCCACGGTGCCGTCGCCCAGCACGGTGGCACCCGAGTACAGGCCGATCGCCTTGAGCTGGCCACCGACGGCCTTGACGACGATCTCCTCGGTGTTGATGACCCGGTCGACCACCAGCCCGAAACGCCGGCCCTCCGAGCGCAGGACGGCGATGACCACGTGCCCGTCGTGCCGGTCGGAGGTCAGCCCGAGGACGTCGGTGAGGCGGACCAGCGGGAGCAGCTCCCCGCGCAGCCGGTACACCGGGGCGCCACCGACCTCCTCGACCGCGTTCGCGGCCTTCTCGGCGTCCAGGGAGACCAGCTCCTGCAGGCTGATCTGCGGGATGGCGTAGCGGTCGCCGGCGCACTCGACGGTCAGCGCCGGGACGATGGCCAGGGTCAGCGGGATCCGCAGCCGGGTGCAGGTGCTGCGGCCGGCGACCGACTCGACCTCGATGGTGCCGCCGATGGACTCGATGTTCGTCTTGACGACGTCCATGCCGACGCCGCGGCCGGAGACGTTGGTGACCTTCCCGGCGGTGGAGAACCCGGGCAGGAAGATCAGCTGCAGGACGTCCTGCGGGATCATCCGGTTGAGCGCCTCCTGGGTGATCAGCCCGCGCTCGACCGCCTTGGCGCCGAGCCGGGCCGGGTCGATGCCGGCGCCGTCGTCGGCGACCTCCACGACGACCTGGCCGCTCTCGTGCCTGGCGCGCAGGGTGAGCACGCCCTCGGCCGGCTTGCCGACCCGGACGCGCGCGTCGGCGTCCTCGATGCCGTGGTCCACGGAGTTGCGGACCAGGTGGGTCAGCGGGTCCTTGACCGCCTCGAGCAGCGTCTTGTCCAGCTCGGTGTCGCGGCCCTCCATGTCCAGGCGGATGGTCTTCCTGAGCTGCAGGCCCAGATCGCGGACGACGCGGGGCAGCTTGGACCAGATGTGGTCGATCGGCTGCATGCGCGTCTTCATGACGCCCTCCTGCAGCTCGCTGGCGATGAGGTTGAGCCGCTGCGAGGCGCGCACCAGGTCGGTGTCGTTGGAGCGCCCGACGTACTGGACGATCTGGTTTCGGGTGAGCACCAGCTCCCCGACCAGCAGCATCAGCTCGTCGAGCAGGTCGACGTCCACCCGGATGGTGCTGTCGGCCACGGCCCGCCGGGCCTGGCCGTTGCCGCTCTCGGCGGCGGGGACGACGTCGCCGTCCTGCGCGGCCTCCAGCTCGGGAACCGCCTCGACGGCGGGCGCCGGCCGCGGAGCCGGAACCGCCGGCACCTCGGCCACGGGGGCCGGTACCTCGGCGGCCGGCGCGGCCTCCACGGGGGGCTCGGCGAGCTCCACGGGAGCCGGGGCGTCGGTGTCGGCGGGGACGAGCGCCTGCTCGGCGGGCTCCGGCGCGGCGGCGGCCGGCGCGAGGGTGTCCTCCATGGCGGCGCTGATGTTCACGACGACCGCGGAGACGTCGACCGAGCCCTCGCCGCCGGTGGCCTCGATGGAGGCGAGTAGGGAACGGACCGCGTCCACCATCTGCAGCAGCACGCTGGTCCGGTGCGGGGTCAGCTCCAGGGCGCCGTCCCGCAGCCGGGAGAGCATGTTCTCGCCGACGTGGGTGACCTCCTCGAGGCGATGGAACGCCAGGAAGCCGCTGGTCCCCTTGATCGTGTGGATCGTGCGGAAGATGCTCGAGAGCCGGTCGCGCGAGTCTGGCTCCTGCTCGAGAGCGACCAGGTCGGTGTCCAACTGGTCCAGGTTCTCGTGACTCTCGACCAGGAACTCCTCGATGATGTCGTCCAGACCGTCCACCTCAGCCTCTTCTCTCCGTGTCGTCTCTCCATGTCGAGGACCCTGTTGGTCCTCGACCGTGGCAGCTTCGGTCTTCAGCCGAATGCCCGCCGGCCGCCGCCGTGCGGGCACCGAACGCGTCGCCGCCCCAAGGTCTGTCGTCCATTCGGGGGTGATGCTCAGCCAGGGGCCGGACAGAGCCGCTCGGGAGCAGCGCCCTCCGCAGTGGTTCTCGGCAGATGAGGTGTCACCTTCGAACAATTGAACCGATTTGTGACGCAGGAGATGAATGACCTCCCGTGGTGTATCTGCTCGTCGACAGCCGACCCCGGCCCGACCGCTGCGGCCGGGGTCGGCAGGTGTCGCTCAGTACGTGAAGCGTGCGACGCCGGCGCGCAGGTCCGCAGCCATCCGGGACAGCTCGTCCACGGCAGTGCGGGTCTGGGTCAGCGCCTGGGTGGTGGAGTCCGCGGCGGTGGAGACCCCGGTGATGTTGTCGGCGATCTCGGTGGTCCCGCCCACGGCCTCGCTCACGGACCGGGACATCTAACTGGTGGTGGCGGTCTGCTCCTCCACCGCCGAGGCGATCGTGGTCTGGTAGTCGTTGATCTGGGCGATCACCGTGCTGATCCGCCCGATCGCGGCCACCGCGCCAGAGGTGTCGCCCTGGATCGCCTGCACCCGGCGGGCGATGTCCTCGGTGGCCTTCGCCGTCTCCTGCGCCAGCTCCTTGACCTCGTTGGCCACCACCGCGAAGCCCTTGCCGGCCTCCCCGGCCCGCGCCGCCTCGATGGTGGCGTTGAGCGCCAGCAGGTTGGTCTGCTCCGCGATCGAGGTGATCACCTTGATGACGTCACCGATCTCCTTCGACGAGTCACCCAGCTTGGTCACCGTGGCCGTGGTCGTCTCCGCCTCGGTCACCGCCTGGGCCGCCACCCGCGCGGCTTCCGCGGCGTTCTGGCTGATCTCCCGGATGGAGGCGCCCATCTGCTCGGCACCGGCCGCCACCGTGGACACGTTGCGCGAAACCTCGTCGGCCGCGCCGGCGACCACACCGGACTGCGCGCAGGTCTCCTCCGCCGAGGCCGAGATCTGCGCCGCCGAGGCCGACAGCTCCTCCGAGCTCGCCGCCACGGCGTCCGCCGAGGACACCACCGAGGCCATCAGCTCGCGCAGGCTGGCCACCGCCTCATCCAGCGAGCCACCCATCCGGCCCAGCTCGTCCCGCGTCGTCAGACCGGAGGTCTTCGTCAGGTCGCCGGCAGCCAGCGCCGTCGTCACGTCCTGGACCTTGCGGCTGGCGCGAGCGATGCCCGTGGCGACCACGAGTCCCAGCGCCAGGGCCAGGCCGATCCCCGCCACGATGGTGACCAGCGTCTCAGCCGGGTCGACTCGTAGTGGGCCTGGATCGACGCGGCGGCGGCCTGGGCCTCGGCCTCCTCAGTCTCGATCAGGCCGGCGACGTCGGCGGTCATCTCCGCCACGAGCGGCTCGACCTGGGCGTCGTTCGCCGCGATCCAGCCCGCCGCGTCGTTGGCCATGGCGAACGGGCGCAGCACGTCGTTCTGCAGGCCCATGAACACGTCGATGTCCGCGGTCAGCTCCTCGGTCACGGCTACCTTCTCGGGGTCCCCGGAGGAGGCGCCGTAGGCCTTGAGGGTGTCCTTGAACTCCTGAGCGAAGTCCGCCAGGACTACGTACCGCTGCGCCGTCAGCTCCGGCGTCGGCGCGAGGACGGCATCCCGCGCGGTCTGGCGCAGGTCGCCGAGCAGGCCGTCCGTGACCGCAGCCTCGAGCGCGCCCTTGAAGTTGGTCTCGTAGAGACTGTCGGCGCGTGCGGCGGCGGTGCTCAGGCTGCTGATGCCCATGAGCCCGATGCCGCCGGCGACCACGGCGGTCACGGAGGCGGCGCTGAGCACCTTGGTCTTGACCGAGCGGTCACCCCACCAGGAGCGCTGCTGGGCGGGGGACCCGGACGGGATGGTGGCGCTGCGGGCCGCGGGGACGGACATGGGGATCACTCCTGTTGAGCATGTGGGCCGAGTGGCAGGGAAACGGCCGCAAGGGCTGCGCCGGGTCCTTTCGCCGCGGTGTCCCGGCGGTGCGAGGTGTTCTCGTGTTCGGTGGGCGAGGAGCGCTGCTCCAGCGCAAGTCCCGAGGAATTGCGATGCCCGGAAGAATCGTTCGGTCATCGACGCTTTGTTGTCGACAGGTGGACATCCACGGGCAAGACGCAGCCGAAGTGCGGGCCGCGGTCCGACGAGGTCCACGTCGAGATCCGGCGGGAAGAAGGCCCCGCGGCGGCACCGCAGGAGAACCCGCGGCGTCCGGCTGCACGGACCACGACGCGGCGCGGCAGCTGCCCAGGGAGCCCGTCGCGACGCCAGGGCAGATCATCGGTCGGCGGCCTCGGGTTCTGCCCTCACCCCGGCATCCGGCGCCGCGTCCCTCGCCAGCGGGTCGCGTGCGGGACGTCCTCGGACGGCGCGGCCGCACACACACCGGCGTCCGGGGCCCGAAAGGGGGCCCCGG
>JALYNA010000421.1 GCA_030773455.1 Actinomycetota bacterium | reverse complement strand
AGTCCCCGGAGGAGCGACGCGATGACCCGTCTGGCGCAGACCGCCGACCTGACCGACATCCAGCAGGAGATCCTGGCGACGGTGCGGACCTTCGTCGACAAGGAGATCATCCCGCACGCCCAAGAGCTCGAGCACGGCGACGTCTACCCGCAGGAGATCGTCGACGGGCTCAAGGAGCTCGGCATCTTCGGGCTGATGATCCCCGAGGAGTACGGCGGCCTGGGCGAGTCACTGCTCACCTACGCGCTGGTGGTCGAGGAGATCGCCCGCGGCTGGATGAGCGTCTCCGGCGTCATCAACACCCACTTCATCGTCGCCTACATGGTCAAGCAGCACGGGACACAGGAGCAGCGCGAGCGCCTGCTGCCGCGCATGGCCACCGGCGAGGTGCGCGGGGCCTTCTCGATGTCCGAGCCGGGCCTGGGCTCCGACGTCGCCGGCATCCGCACCAAGGCGGTGAAGCAGGCCGACGGCGACTACGTCATCGACGGCCAGAAGATGTGGCTGACCAACGGCGGCAGCTCCACCCTCGTCGCCGCGCTGGTGCGCACCGACGAGGGCGCCGACAAGGCCCACCAGAACCTGACGACCTTTCTCGTCGAGAAGCCGGCCGGGTTCGGGCATGTCGTCCCCGGGATCACCATCCCCGGCAAGCTCGACAAGATGGGCTACAAGGGCGTGGACACCACCGAGCTGGTGTTCGACGGCTACCGGGCCAAGGCCTCGGACATCCTGGGTGGGACGCCAGGCCGCGGCTTCGCCCAGATGATGGACGGCGTCGAGGTCGGGCGGGTCAACGTCGCGGCCCGCGCCTGCGGCATCTCCATCCGCGCCTTCGAGCTGGCGATCCAGTACGCCCAGCAGCGGGAGACCTTCGGCAAGCCGATCGCCCAGCACCAGGCGATCGCGTTCAAGCTCGCCGAGATGGCGACCAAGGTCGAGGCCTCGCACGCGCTGATGGTCAAGGCCGCGCGGCTCAAGGACGCCGGCCAGCGCAACGACGTGGAGGCTGGCATGGCCAAGCTGCTGGCCAGCGAGTACTGCGCCGAGGTGACCCAGGAGTCCTTCCGCATCCACGGCGGCTACGGGTACTCCAAGGAGTACGAGATCGAGCGGCTCATGCGCGAGGCGCCGTTCCTGCTCATCGGCGAGGGCACCAGCGAGATCCAGAAGACGATCATCAGCCGGGGCCTGCTCAAGGAATACGCGCTCAAGCGCTGACGACGTGACCGCGGCCCCTCGATCGAGGAGCCGGGGCCGCGGTGTGTCTGCTGGGTGCTCTACCCCTGCCCACCATGCGGGGCAGGGGGAAAGCATGCGGGGGAAGACCTCAGCTCTGGCCGTCGGCCGGTTCCTCGAAGGTGACCTCGACGTCCTCGACGCCGAGCGAGCGGGCCAGACCGGTCAGCATGTCCCGGGTGTTGGCCTCCGCCCGCTCCCGCAGGTCGCTCTCCGTCGCGGCGGCGGTCAGCCGGTCCTCGGCCAGCGCGTACAGCTCGCTGTCGTCGACCGGGTTGTCCTCGAACGCGTCGCCGACCCGCTCGAACAGTCCGCGGTCACGGTCCAGGACGCGGCTCTGCTCGGGGTCGATGCGCACCTCGCCCAGCCGCGGGGCGGGCAGCTCGATGGTGGCGGCGGTGCCGTCGGGGGAGAGGGTGACCCTGCCGGCGTCCAGCCCGTCGAAGTCGACGTAGGCGTCGGCGGTGCCGGTGGCCAGGAAGCTGACCCGCTCGCCGCTGATCACCGACGGCACGTATCGGGTGTCCACCTCGCGGTCGACGACGACCTGGAAGGTGCCGGTCGCGGCGTGGTACTCCGACAGGTCCTCCAGCGCCAGCAGCAGCGGGGGAGTGCTGCGGTCGACGACGTCCTGCCCGAGGGGGGCGTCGGGCACCCACTCGGCCACCTGGAAGCCGGCGGGCACGAGCAGGGCCAGGCCGATCCCCGCGGCGACGAGTTTGGGGCGCACGCGACGGCGGCGGCGCGGGGCCGGGTCCACGGAGACGGGGCGGGTCTGCAGCGGGGTGGGCATGCGCGGCCTCTCGGCTCGGGGGTCGGGCGTGCGGTGGCTCACTCTTCTCAGCGACCGGCGGGCCGCGGCCATTCCCGACACGCCGAGAGGCGGCGTCGGCAACGGTCGGCTTGGCTATCGGCATGAGAGCCGTCGGGGTGAGCGAGTTCGGTGGGCCGGAGGTCCTGCACGTCGTCGACGTCCCGCCCGAGCCGTTGGGGCCCGGCCAGGTGCGGGTACGGGTGACCGCGGCGGCGGTCAGCCCCACCGACACCCACCTGCGCGAGGGCGCCTACGCCGGGCGCGACCCCGTCAAGCAGTTCCCGTACGTGCCCGGGATGGACGCCGCCGGCGTGCTCACCGAGATCGGGCCGGACATCGACACCGACCTGTGGGTGGGCGAGCGGGTGATGGCGATCGTGGTGCCGTCGGGCGCGCACGGCGCCTACCGGGAGGACCTGGTGCTCCCGGCCGGCTCGGTGGTCCGCTCTCCGGCGGGCAGCACCGACGCCGAGGCCGCGGCGCTGCCGATGAACGGCCTCACCGCCCGGCTGGCGCTGGACCTCATGAGCCTGCAGCCCGACTCGGTGCTGGCGGTGACGGGCGCGGCCGGGGCCTTCGGCGGCTACGTCGTCCAGCTGGCCAAGGCCGACGGGCTGACCGTCGTCGCCGACGCGTCGGAGGCCGACGAGCAGCTGGTGCGCGAGCTGGGTGCCGATGTTGTCGTCCGGCGTGGGGACGACGTCGCCGCGCGGATCCGCGAGCAGTTCCCGGACGGCGCCGACGGGCTGGCCGACGGGTCGGTGCAGGACGCGCTGGTGCTCCCGGCCGTGCGGGACGGCGGGGCGGTGGCGACCGTCCGCGGCTACCGGGGCACCGGCGAGCGGGGCCGGCGGGTGCACCCGACGCTCGTGCGGCGGGTCGCGGAGGACCGGGCCGCGCTGGACCGGCTGCGGGAGCAGGCCGAGCAGGGCGTGCTGACCCTCCGCGTGGCCCGCACCGTGCCCGCTGATGACGCCGCCGAGGCGCACCGGCTGCTGGCCCGCGGCGGCGTGCGCGGGCGGCTGGTGCTCACCTTCTGAGGTCGCGCGAGCGGCCCCCGACCTGCCAGGGTGAGGTCACCCCCGGGCAGCGGGCCCGGAGCGCGGTGCGGAGGTGTGGCAGATGGTGCACAGGCTGGTGGTCAGCTACGGGCAGCCCGAGGACCCTGGCGCGTTCGACGCGTACTACCGGGACACGCACACCCCGCTGGCGACGGAGATCCCCGGCCTCGTCCGGCTGAGCGTGGGGAACCCCCAGCCTCTGGACCCCGCCCAGCCGGCGCCCTACCTCGTCGCCGAGCTCGACTTCGAGTCCGAGCAGGCGATGGGCTCGGCGCTGTCCTCCCCGCAGGGCCGGGCGGCCGGGGCCGACGTCGCCAACTTCTCGACCGGCGGGGCGACGATGGCGCACTACGAGGTGCGCGAGGTCCAGGTCGGCCTGCCCACCATGCCGTGAACGGCGCGCAGGCACTCATCCGGACCCTCGTCGGTGCGGGCGTCGACGTCTGCTTCGCCAACCCGGGCACGTCGGAGATGCACTTCGTCGCCGCCCTGGACGACGTCCCGGAGATGCGCGGCGTGCTGACGCTTTTCGAGGGCGTCGCGACCGGCGCCGCCGACGGCTACGCCCGCATGGCCGGGAAGCCGGCGGCCACGCTGCTGCACCTGGGCCCGGGGCTGGCCAACGGGCTGGCCAACCTGCACAACGCCCGCCGCGGCCGCGCGCCGGTGGTCAACGTCATCGGCGACCACGCCCGCTCCCACAAGCGGCTGGACGCGCCGCTGGAGTCCGACCTCGACGCCCTCGCCGGGGCGGTGTCGGGGTGGCTGCGCCGCTCGCTGTCCCCGGCCGACGTGGCCGCCGACGCCGCCGAGGCGGTCGCGCAGTCGGCCCGGCGCGGGATCGCCTCGCTGGTGCTGCCCGCCGACGTGTCGTGGGAGGACGGCGCCGAGCCGGCCGAGCCGCAGCCGGTGCGCCCGGCTCCGCAGGTGCCGCCGTCGGTGGTGGACGACGTGGCCGCGGTGCTGCGCTCCGGCGAGCCGACCGTGCTGTTCCTCGGTGGGGACGTCGTCGGGAACGAGGCGGCGTTGCTGGCCGCCGGGCAGCTGGCCGTGGGCACGGGCGCGCGGCTGCTGGCCGAGACGTTCTCCGCCCGGATGGTGCGCGGGGCCGGCCTGCCCGACCTGGGCAGGTTGCCCTACCCGCCGGAGATGGCGATCGCCGCGCTGGCGGGTACCCGCCACCTGGTGCTGGCGGGGGCGACCTCGCCGGTGCACTTCTTCGGCTACCCGGGCCTGCCGGGGACGCCGGTGCCGGAGGACTGCACGGTGCACGTGCTGTCCGCACCGGGGGAGGACGGCGCCGCCGCGGTGCGGGCGCTGGCCCAGGCCGTGGCGCCCGGCTCGGAGCCCGAGCTGCTGGAGGCATCGCGGCCGGAGCTGCCGGCCGGGGAGCTCACGCCGCGGTCGATGGCGGCCGTCGTCGGGGCGCTGCTGCCGGAGCGGGCGATCGTGGTCGACGAGGCGCTGACCTCGGGCGTGGGCCTGGCCGAGCTGACCTCCGGCGCACCGCGGCACGACTGGCTGTCGCTCACCGGCGGGGCGATCGGCGACGGGTTGCCCATGGCCGTCGGTGCCGCCGTAGCCTGCCCGGACCGGCCGGTGCTCACGCTGCAGGCCGACGGCAGCGCGATGTACACGATCCAGGCGCTGTGGACGATGGCCCGCGAGCAGCTCGACGTCACCGTCGTGGTCTGCGACAACGGCTCCTACGCGATCCTTGAGCACGAGCTGTCCCGGGTCGGGGCGGCGGAGGACGGCAAGCGCGCCGGCGAGCTGCTGTACCTGGGCGGGCCGTCGCTGGACTTCGTCGCGCTGGCGGCCGGCATGGGCGTGCCCGCGACCCGGGCCACGACCGCCGAGGAGCTGGCCGAGCAGCTGCGCGCGGCGCTGGCCGCGCCGGGCCCGCACCTCATCGACGCGGTGCTGCCCGGCCGCCGCTGACCCCGCGGCGCTTCGTCGTCCCGAGGTACTACACCGGCGGGTACTTCACCGCCTACCGCGGCATCGCCGCCCGCGACGACCTGGACGTCGTCCTGCACCTGGGCGACTACCTCTACGAGTACGGCAACGGCGAGGACCGCTACGGCCCGGACGCGCTGGCCGGCAGGCGGGACCACCAACCGGCGGTGGAGATGGTCAGCCTGCAGGACTACCGGGTCCGCCACGCGCTCTACAAGACCGACCCCGACCTGCAGGCCGCGCACCACCGGCACCCGTGGATCACCATCTTCGACGACCACGAGATCACCAACGACGCCTACGACACCGGCGCGGAGAACCACGAGCAGCAGGACGACCCCGACACCACCTACACCGGCCCAGGGGAGACTTCGAACACCCGGGCGGAGGGCGAGTTCCTCGCCCGCCGGGCCCGTGCCTTCCAGGCCTACCTGGAGTGGATGCCGATCCGCGAGCCCGGCGCCCTCGGGCGCACCCGCACCAGGGCACGCAGTTGTTCCGGCGTTTCCGGTTCGGCGACCTGGCGGAGCTCTCGGTCATCGACACCCGGCAGAACCGCAGCCAGCAGGTGCCGGCGACCGTGGGCACCGCGGCCAACCCCGTGCTGACCGACCCCGCGCGCGTCCTCCCCGGGCCCGAGCAGCTGGACTGGCTGGCCGACGGCCTCACCAGCGGCCGGACGGCGTGGCACCTCATCGGC
>JALYNA010000420.1 GCA_030773455.1 Actinomycetota bacterium | reverse complement strand
GGCAGCCACAGCGCCAGTGCGGCCAGCGCCAGCACCAGCCAGCTGGCCAGCCCGCCGCGCCAGCTCCAGCCGACCGCGGCGGCGAACGGGACGGTCGCGGCCGCGCCGAGGGCCGCCCCGACGTTGAGCGACGCCGAGTACAGCCCCATCACCACGCCGGGACGGGACGCCTCGGGCTTGACGTAGGCCGGCATGAGCACGTTGGCGACGGCGATCGCCGCTCCCGCCAGCAGGCTGCCGGCGTACAGCAGCGCTACGGCCGGGAACAGCCGCAGCCCGATGCCCCCGGCCAGCACCACCAGCGACGCCGCGACCGCCGACTCCAGGCCCACCCGCCGGGCCATCCGCGGCGCCAGCGGGGCGAACGCGCCGAAGCAGAGCACCGGCAGCGTGGTGAGCAGCCCGGCCATCGCCGGGGACAGGCCGGTGTCGGCCCGCAGGTCGCCCAGCAGCGGGGCGACGGCGACGACGGCCGGCCGCTGGTTGAGCGCGACGGCGACGACCGCGGCCACGAAGAGCAGTGCGGCCCAGCGGGAGCGCGTCGTCCCCCCGCCGTCCATCCCGCTCACCCCACCACACGCCCCGGATCCTCGCCGTGCCGGCACCGCCGAGGGCGGCGCGCGCGACGGCGCACCGTCGGAGATAGTGACCGGGGTCATGGACGGACGGAGAGCGAGCGCATGAGCATTCTCGGTACCCGCGTGGTCCGCACGGAGGACCCGCTGTTCCTCACCCGCGGCGCCACCTACACCGACGACCTGGTCGACGACCGGCTCGTGGGCGCGGTGCACGCCACGTTCGTCCGCTCGCCGGTGGCCCACGGCCGGGTGCTCTCGGTCGACGCGTCGGCCGCCCGCGAGGCGCCGGGCGTGGTCGCCGTGGTCACCGCCGCCGACCTCGGTGACCTCCCGCCGGTCCCGGCCGGGCTGCCGATGGTGCCGTCCGCGATGGCGCGGCCCTGGCTGGCCGCGGACACCGTCCGCTTCGTCGGTGATCTGGTGGCGGTCGTGCTCACCGAGGAGCGGTACCAGGGGGAGGACGCCGCCGAGCTGGTCTCGGTCGACATCGAACCCCTGCCCGCCGTCGTGACCACCGCCGACGCCGCGCGGGACGAGGTGCTCCTCTTCCCCGAGGCCGGCACCAACCTCGTTGCGTCCTTCGGCGAGCCCGCCCCCGAGGACCTCTTCGCCGACTGCGAGGTCGTCGTCCGCCAGCGGCTGGTCAACCAGCGGGTCGCGCCGGTGCCGCTGGAGGGCCGCGCCGCAGCGGCCGTCTGGGGTGATGACGGCCGGGTCACCCTCTGGTGCACCAACCAGGGCGCGCAGCAGGCGAAGGGGCAGATCGCGGGCTGGCTGGGGCTGGACCCGGCGCTGGTCCACCTGATCACGCCGGACGTCGGCGGCGGCTTCGGCGCCAAGATCGGCGCCGACCCGGAGTACGCGCTCGTCGCCTGGCTGGCACGGCGGCTGGGCCGGCCGGTGCGCTGGGGAGAGAGCCGGTCGGAGAACCTGATCGGGATGCTGCACGGCCGGGCCCAGGACCAGGTGGTCACCATCGGCGGCCGACGGGACGGGACGATCGAGGCCTACAGCCTCACCCTCGACCAGGACGCCGGCGCCTACCCGCGGGTCGGCGTGTTCCTCCCGAACCTCACCATGCTCATGGCGGCAGCCACCTACGCCTTCCCGAAGGTGCACGCCAACGCGCGTGTCCTGGTCACCAACACGACCTCGATCGGCGCCTACCGGGGCGCCGGCCGGCCGGAGGCAACCGCCGCGGTCGAGCGGGCCGTGGACCTGTTCGCAGCCGAGGTGGGCATGGACCCCGCCGACGTCCGCCGCAAGAACCTCGTCCCCAGGTTCGACGCACCGCACACGACGCCCTCGGGGGCCACCTACGACAGCGGGGACTACGTCGCCGCCCTGGACACCGCCCTGGCGGCGGCCGGCTACGCCGAGCTGCGTGCGGAGCAGGCGCGGCGCCGGGAGCGCGGCGACGTCCGCCAGCTGGGCGTCGGACTGTCGGTGTACGTGGAGATCACCGGCGCCGACACCGGCCTGGGCGCCGGGGAGTCCGCGGAGCTGGAGGTGCACGCCGACGGGACGGCGACGGTGCTGACCGGCACGTCCCCGCACGGTCAGGGGCACGCCACCACCTGGGCGATGCTGGCCAGTGATCAGCTCGGCATCCCGGTGGAGAAGATCACCGTGCTGCACGGCGACACCGACCGGATCCCGCGCGGCGGCGGCACGATGGGCTCGCGCAGCCTGCAGCAGGGCGGGGCCGCGGTCCACCAGGCCGCCGTGGAGATGGTCGAGCTGGCCAAGCAGCGGGCCGCCGAGCACCTCGAGGTGGACGTGGCCGACCTGGAGGTCGACCTGGCCGGCGCCGGGCTGGCCGTGCGCGGCACGCCGGGCAGCGGCATCACCTTCGCCCAACTGGCCGAGCAGGAGCCGCTGCTGGTGCAGACCCGGTTCGAGGCCGGCGCGCCGACCTTTCCGTTCGGCGCACACGTGGCCGTCGTGGAGGTCGACACCGAATCCGGCAAGGCCGAGGTGGTCCGGCTGGTCACCGTCGACGACGCCGGCACCATCGTCAACCCGCTGCTGGCCGAGGGGCAGCGGCACGGTGGCATCGCCCAGGGGGTGGCGCAAGCGCTGCTGGAGGAGGTCCTCTACGACGCCGACGGCAACCCGCAGACCTCCACGCTGGCCGACTACCCGTTCGTGTCGGCCACCGAGCTGCCCAGCTTCGAGCTGGTCGACATGGCCACGCCCACGCCGATCAACCCGCTCGGCGCCAAGGGCATCGGGGAGGCGGGCACGATCGGCTCCACCCCGGCGGTCCACAACGCCGTCATCGACGCCGTGGCCCACCTCGGGGTCCGGCACATCGACATGCCGACCACACCGATGAAGGTGTGGCGGGCGATCCAGCAGGCCCAGCAGGGAGGCACCCACGCATGAAGGTCTCGATGGCCGTCAACGGCCAGCAGCGGACGGACGAGGTCGAGCCGCGGCTGCTGCTGGCGCACTACCTGCGCGACGTGTGCGGGCTCACGGCCACCAACATCGGCTGCGACACGACCTCCTGCGGCGCGTGCACGGTCGTCGTCGACGGCCTGACGGTGAAGTCCTGCACGGTGCTCGCGGCCCAGGCCGACGGCGCGCAGGTCACCACGCTGGAGGGCCTCGCCGGGCCCGAAGGCGAACTGCACCCCGTGCAGCGGGCGTTCCGCGAGGAGCACGGCCTGCAGTGCGGGTTCTGCACACCCGGCATGGTGATGGCCGCGATCGGCGTCCTGGCCGACAACCCGGATCCCAGCGACCGGGAGGTCCGGGAGGGCCTGGAGGGCAACCTCTGCCGCTGCACCGGCTACCACAACATCGTCCGGGCGGTGCAGGCCGCGGCGAAGGCCGGTCCCGCGGCCGGTCAGGTGCCGCAGTCGCAGGAGGTCGCCAGATGACCGAGCTCGCGAGGGCATCCATGGACGGGGCATCCCGGGTCACGCGCCCGACGAGCGTCAGCGAGGAGGAAGCGTGATCCCCGGGGCGTTCGAGTACCTCCGCGTGACCTCGGTCGATGAGGCCATCGCCGCCCTCGTGGAGCACGGGGACGACGCGAAGGTCCTCGCCGGCGGGCACTCGCTGCTGCCGCTGATGAAGCTGCGGCTGGCCATGCCGGCGGTACTGGTCGACATCGGCCGCATCCCCGGGCTGTCCTACGTCCGGGTCGAGGGCGACGAGGTCGCCATCGGCGCGGGGACCCGGCACGCCGAGCTGGAGAAGGACGCCGTCGCCGCCGCGGAGGTGCCGATGCTGCCGTACGTGGCCAGCCAGGTCGGCGACCCGCAGGTGCGCCACCGGGGCACCATCGGCGGCACGGTCGCACACAGCGACCCGGCGTCAGACCTCCCGACGGCGCTGCTCGCCCTGGGCGGCACCGTGGTCGTGCAGGGCCCGAACGACCGCCGCGGGATCCCGCTGACGGAGTTCTGGCTCGGCTTCTTCGAGACCGCGCTGGAGGCCGACGAGCTGATCGTCGAGATCCGGGTCCCGCGGACCGGCTCGGCCGGCTGGGCCTACGAGAAGTTCACCCGCCGGGCCAACGACTGGCCGATCGTCGCCGTCGCCGCGGTCGATGGCCGGGTGGCACTGGCCAACATGTCCGGCTCCGTCGTGCGGGCCACCGCCACCGAGGAGGCCCTGGTCCGAGGCGCCTCCGTCGAGGAGGCAGCTGCGCTGGCCGACCAGGGCACCACTCCGAGCGCGGACATGCACGCCGACCAGGAGTACCGCCGGCACCTGGCCCGGCTGCTCACCCGCCGGGCGCTGGAGAAGGCGTCGGGAGGAGCCGCGGCCGCTGCCTGACCCGGCCCGCCTGCCCCCGCCGCGAGCCTGCGAGTGGCGGCGGGCAGAGGGGTCCTTTTCAGCCGGCGGGGGTGAGCATCCCGGCGCCGACGGTGGCGTTGGTGGCCTCGTCGACCAGGATGAACCGCCCGGTCGCCCGGTTGCGGGTGTAGTCGTCGACGAACAGCGGCTGGGTGACCCGCAGCCGCACCCGGCCGATGTCGTTGAGACCGAGCTCGCCGGCCTCCTTGTCGCGGTGCAGCGTGTTCACGTCGAGCCGGTAGGCCAGTTCCTTCACCATGGCGCGCACCGTGCGGGTGGTGTGCTTGACCGCGAGCCGCTGGCGGGGCCGCAGCGGCTCGTCGGCCATCCAGCAGACCAGCGCGTCGAGGTCCTGCGTGGCCACCGGGGCGTTCTCCGGCTTGCTGATCAGGTCGCCGCGGGAGACGTCGAGGTCGTCGGCCAGCCGCAACGTCACCGCCATCGGCGGAAAGGCCTCGTCCACCGGCCCGCGCGGGCCGTCGATGCCGACGATCGTCGTCGTCAGGCCGCTGGGCAGTACCTGGACCTCTTCACCGGTGCGGAACACCCCGCTGGCGACGGTGCCGGCGTAGCCGCGGTAGTCATGGTGCTCCTCGGTCTGCGGCCGGACGACGTACTGCACCGGGAACCGCGCGTCGGTGAGGTTGCGGTCGCTGGCCACGTGCACGTGCTCCAGGTGGTGCAGCAGCGTCGGGCCCTCGTACCAGGGCGACCTCGCCGAGTGTGTGACGACGTTGTCGCCGTGCAGTGCCGAGATCGGGACGACGGTCAGGTCCGGGACGCTGAGCTTGGCCGCGAACGCGCTGAACTCGTCGGCGATCGCGTCGAAGACCTCCTCCGACCAGTCCACCAGGTCCATTTTGTTGACCGCGACGACCAGGTGCGGCACCCGCAGCAGCGAGGCGAGGAAGGCGTGCCGGCGGCTCTGCTCGACCATGCCCTTGCGGGCGTCGACCAGCACGATCGCGAGGTCGGCGGTCGAGGCGCCGGTGACCATGTTGCGCGTGTACTGCACGTGGCCGGGGGTGTCGGCCAGGATGAACGTGCGCCGCGGGGTGGCGAAGTAGCGGTACGCGACGTCGATGGTGATGCCCTGCTCGCGCTCGGCGCGGAGGCCGTCGGTGAGCAGGGCGAGGTCGACCTCCCCGTCGGCGCCATGGCGGCGCGCGCTGGCCTGCGCGACGGCGTCGAGCTGGTCCTCGAAGATCGCCTTCGCGTCATGCAGCAGGCGGCCGATGAGGGTCGACTTGCCGTCGTCGACCGACCCGGCGGTCGCGAAGCGCAGGAGCTCGGTCAGAAGTAGCCCTCCCGCTTGCGGTCCTCCATCGCGGCCTCCGAGACGCGGTC
>JALYNA010000419.1 GCA_030773455.1 Actinomycetota bacterium | reverse complement strand
GCCTGGACCCGACCCGCATCACCGGCCTGGCCACCCGCCTGGGCGGCCGCCACCCGGGCGCGCGCGTCGGCGGGGTCGGGATCGACGGTCACCGTGCCGCGCTCCCCGTCGAGCAGCACGGTGGCGCCTTCCGGGACGTCGTCCAGATCGCCGACGGCGACCACGCAGGTCAGCCCGAGCTGGCGGGCGATGATCGCGGTGTGGCTGGTCGTGCCGCCCAGGCGGGTGGCCAGGCCGGTGATGCGGGTCGGGTCCAGGCCCGCGGTGTCGGCCGGCGCGAGGTCGTCGGCGAGCAGCACCGACGGCTGGTCCGGGCTGGGCACGCCCGGCTCCCCCTGCCCGGTCAGCTGGGCGACGATCCGGTCCCGGACGTCGCGGACGTCGGTGACCCGCTCGGCCATGAGCCCGCCCAGGCCGGTGAACAGGTCGACGAACTGCTGCGCGGCCTGCACGGTGGCGACGACGGCCGGCGTGCCGGCGTCGATCCGCTGCTCGACCGCCGCCAGCAGGCCGCGGTCGCGGGCCAGGCCCGCGGTGGTGGCCAGCACCTCCGCGCTCACCCCCGTCGCCGCGGCGGCACGTATGGCCAGCCGGTCGGCGACCACCCGGGCGGCCGCGGCGAAACGCTCCTTCTCCCCCGCGCGCTCCTCCTCGGCGACCACCACGCCGGCGTCGGCCGGCAGCGCCACCACTCCTGACGGGCGCACGACCGGGCCCCAGGCGACCCCGGGCACGACGGGCGTGCCGGGCAGCACCACCGGACCGGCGGCGGTCGACGGGGTGGCGGTTCCGGTAGCGGAGGTGGTCATGGGTGCCTCGCACGAAGGTCGGGTGGCCGGGAGGTGGTGAGCAGGTGGACGGCACTGTCCGCCGGTGACCAGAGTCACGAAGGGGTGTTGACTTGTCAACGTATCGGACGTAGAACAACACCAAGACAACACCGAAACCACACATTCGGGCAACCTCGGTGTGCTGGTGCAGTGCGGAGGGGGTGCGGTGTACGCCGAGGAACGCCAACAGACGATCACGGGGCTGGTCGCCGACCGCGGGCGGGTCTCCGTGACCGCCCTCGCCGAGGAGTTCGGGGTCACCACCGAGACCGTGCGCCGCGACCTGGCCGTCCTGGAACGGGCCGGGACGCTGCGCCGCGTGCACGGTGGAGCCGTGCCGGCCGGCGCGCTGACCTACGCGGAGACCGCCCTGGGCGAGCGGCACGGCACCCGCAGCGAGCAGAAGCGCAAGATCGCCACCGCCGCGCTGGACCTGCTGCCCGGCACCGACGGCAGCCTGCTGCTCGACGGCGGTAGCTCCGTCGCCGCCCTGGGCGAGATCCTCCCCGGCGACCGCCGGCTGCTGGTCGCCACGCACTCGGTGCCGCTCGCCGCCCGGCTCGCGGCCGCCCCGGGCGTCGACCTGCACGTGCTGGGCGGGCGGGTCCGCGGGCTCACGCAGTGCGCCGTAGGCGAGCGGACCGTCTCCGCCCTCGCCGAGCTGCGGGTCGACGTCGCCTTCCTCGGCACCAACGGGATCACCCCCGAGCACGGCTTCACCACCCCCGACGAAGCGGAGGCCTCGGTGAAGCGGGCTATGATCCGCGCCGGGCAGAAGGTCGTCGTGCTGGCCGACAGCAGCAAGCTCGGCCGCGAGCACCTGGTCCGCTTCGCCACGTCGGCCGACGTGGACGTCCTGGTCACCGACGCCGAGGCCGCACCGGCCGACCTCGCCCGCCTCGAGGACGCCGGGATCGAGGTCGTGGTCGCATGAGCTCCCGCACCAGCCACCGCGTCGTCACGCTCACGGCCAACCCCAGCCTGGACCGGACGCTCGCCCTGCCCGGCCCGCTGGCGCGCGGCAGCGTCGCCCGCCTGGCGCCGAGCTCCACCGAGCCGGGCGGGAAGGGCGTGAACGTCGCCCGCGCCGTCGCCGCCGCCGGCGGGGAAGTCCGCACCGTGCTGCCAGCCGCGGACGAGGACCCGATGGTGCGCGCCCTGCGCGGGCTGGCCCTGCCGATGGCCACGGTCCCCGTCGCCACGCCGGTGCGCACCAACTACACGCTGGCCGAGCCCGACGGCACCACCACCAAGCTCAATGAGCCCGGCGCCCCGCTGGACGCCGCCGCCCGCGACGCCCTGACCGCCGCCCTGCACGAGCACGCCGAGGGAGCCGGCTGGGTGGTGCTCTCCGGCTCGCTGCCGCCGGGCACGCCGCTGGACTGGTACGCCGCCCTGGTGCGCTCGCTGCGCGACACCGGCGCGAGGATCGCCGTCGACACCTCCGAGGCACCGCTGCTGGCGCTGCTGGCCGCCGGCCCGGACGCCGCGCCGGACCTGCTCAAGCCCAACTCCGAGGAGCTCGCCCAGCTCTCCGGGGTGCCCGAGGCGCACCTCACCGCCAACCGCGCCACCGCTCTGGCCGCCGTCGACACCCTGCACGCCCGGGGTGTGGCCGAGGTGCTGCTGACCCTCGGTGCCGACGGCGCGCTGCTGTCCTGCGCCGAGGGCGTCTGGGCGGCCACCCCGCCGCGGATCGCCGTCCGCAGCACCGTCGGCGCGGGCGACTGCAGCCTGGCCGGCCACCTGCTGGCCGACCTGGCC
>JALYNA010000418.1 GCA_030773455.1 Actinomycetota bacterium | reverse complement strand
CTTCCGCGCCGCGGCGCTGCTGGCCGCCCCGGCCGGAGCGGCCGCACTGGTCGCCGTCGCGCCGGTGTCGGTGGCCCTCGCCGTCGGCGGCGCGCTCATCGTCGTGCCGGTGCGGTGGGCCTGGCTGCTGGCCCGCGAGACCGGGACCGGCTGAGACGCCTCAGCGAGCGGTCTCGACGCCGTCCAGGAACTCCAGGACGCGGGCGGGCGCGGTCTGCTCCGTCTGCTCGGCGACGGGCACGTCCCAGTACTCCGCGTTGGGCAGGCACTCCTGCAGGTAGCGCGCGGCGGAGAGCGTGTGCGAGGTGTCCTGACCCGGGACGATGAGCGCCGGCAGGTCGCAGGTGAGCAGGTCCTCGGGCTCCGGGCCGGGCACGGTGTCCCGGTCGAACATCAGCCGCACCAGCCCGGCCACCGTCACCCGGTACCGGGCCGGATCGGCGGCGGCGTAGGCGTCGGCGAACTGCTCGTCGGTGCGCAGCACGCTGTTCCACGGGCCGACGCGCGGGTCCTTGGTGAAGCTGGCCCCGGTCCCCCGGGCCAGCTCCACGACGGCGGCCAGCCCGTGCTCGTCGACGAAGGCCAGGTGCCGTTCGAAGCGGGAGTGCTGCGTCATCCGGTACTTCGCGCCACCGGCCGGCGAGTACAGCACCATCGAGCGCATCCGGTCGGGGTGCGCGACACCGATCGCCGCCACCGCGGAGCAGCCCACGCAGCCGCCCATGAGGTGCGCGGACTCCAACCCCAGGGCGTCGAGCAGGCCGATCCCCTGGCGGACGTAGTCGGCCCACCGGATGCGCTCCAGCCGGCCCCCCGAGTGCCCCGACTCGCGCCGGTCGAAGGTGATGCAGGTGTAGCGCTGGGAGAGGTGGTCGAGCAGGTCCAGCCGCTTGTAGATGCCGACTGAGCGCCAGCTCTCCAGGGTCGAGTCGAAGCCGCCCGGCGAGAACATGAGCAGCGGCGGGCCGTCGCCGGTGGTCTCGTAGCGGGTGCGGATCCCGTCGGTGACGGCGGTGGGCACGGCTGGGCTCCCTCGGGACGGGCGGGACGGGCGGGACGGTCGGGCGCGGTCAGGACGCCGGCGGCACCGGGATGCCCCCCGGCAGCTGCCGGGCGGACCGGACGTCGTCGGCGTAGCGCGTCATCGCGTCCAGCGTCAGCTGCGCGACGTTGACGTAGGTGTCCGGTGCGCCGTCGACGGCCGAGGCCGCATAGCCGATGGCGGCGTTCACCATGCGCATCCGGCCGTCCAGCCACGGGCCGCCGCCGAAGCCGCCGACCACGGGGACCGACACGGCCTCGGCCACGGCGGCGCCCACGACCGAACCGCTGTTGGTGAAGTTCAGCAGCGCGGCCCCGGCGTCCTCCAGGCGCTTGGCCTCCGCGACCAGCTCCTCCTTGAGCTCCACCGGTACCGCGTCGGCCGCGGACGGGATGGACTTGTACTCGACCCCGTAGCGCAGGGCCGTCTGCGGCGTGATGCCGAACTGGGCGAACACCGGGATGCCGGCGCGGGTGACCGCCTCCACGGCGTCCAGGTAGTCCGACGCGGCGTCGAGCTTGACCATGTCGACGCCGGCCTCCTTGACGAACCGGATGGCGGCGCGGACGGCGCTGTCGGAGCCCTCCTGCAGGGGGCCGAACGGGAAGTCGACGCTCACCAGTGCGCGAGAGGTGCCCCGCCGCACCGCCTTGGCGACGACGAGCATCTCCTCCATGGTCACCTCGAACGGGTTCGAGTGCCCCCAGAGGTTGACGCCCACCGTGTCCCCGACGGAGACCAGGTCCACCCCGGCGCGGTCGACGATGCGGGCGATCTGGTAGTCCCAGGCCACCACTCCTACGATCTTGCGCCCCTCGTCCTTGTACCGCTGGAGGTCGCGCAGGCTCACCTTGTCCGCCATGCGCTCAGACCCGCAGGGCGGTCAGGAGGTCGACGAGGTCGAACTCGTCGGCGTCGGGCAGCAGCACGCGGGCGTGCGGCCGGAGGGCGGCCACCGCGGCGGCGGCAGCGGTGGCCTCGTGCGTGCCGTCGCCGAGCACCAGTCCGGCGGTCTGGATGCCGCGCTCCCAACAGGCCTTGCCGAGCGCATAGGCGCAGCCGGCGCCGGTGTCGCTGGTGGCGACCATGACGACGACCGAGGCACTGGCCAGCTCGTCGGCCAGCGTGGCCGGACCGCCGTCGATCCCGCGCAACATGACCGTCTCGCCGTCCTCGGCCATCGAGTCACAGACGTAGAAGCGGGCGTTGGCCCAAGCCATCTGCGCGGTGCGGGCCACCACCTCGGCCGCCCGCTGGTCGAGGGCGATGATCCGGCCGGCCCGGGAGGGCGCGATCGGGCGGTCGATGCGGTAGCGCGACTCCTCCGCCGACGCAGCGCGGGCGCAGCTGCTCAGAGTGTCGACGGCCATGGTCATACCGAGGAGACCGGCATGCCGGGACGCACCTTGACGTCTTCGCGAGCGGCGTCGAGGAACGCCTCCTTCTGCGGCAGGACGACCGCGGCGGAGCGCACGTGGTGGTGCCTGGGGTCGACGCCGGGCGGGCTGATGCCCTTGTCCCGCAGCCCGACGGCGGCGCGGTACAGCTTCTGGCGGGCCTTGATGATGCCGCTGTCGGCCGGCACGAGGCGCTCCTTGGTGCGGTCGACGATCGGACCCATGCTCTCCTGCAGCGAGGAGTCCTGGATCGCGATGCCCTCGATGCCGGAGTACCACTCGCCGGTCTTCTGCTTCTCGCGGTTCATCAGGTAGTCGTTGTCCATGTTGGCCTCGGGCCGGTAGGTGCCCGGGATGTTCTTGCTGTGCACGCCATGACCGTCGATCATCGCCTGCCGCTCGATGCCGGTCAGCGCCCGCACCGGGTGGTAGTCGAAGCTGTAGGCCCAGCAGTTCTCGTCGTCGATGGGGATCCAGAAGTGCCCGTGGATCGGGTGGTCACCGCGCGGCGGAACCATCGTGAAGCA
>JALYNA010000417.1 GCA_030773455.1 Actinomycetota bacterium | reverse complement strand
GTGGTCGCGCGAATTGATGGGGAAAGCCAGGGTCTTCAGACGCCCGTCGCCGCCGACGTAGCGCAGGTTCACCTGGCGCAGCCCCAGCTGTTCGATCGCCCGCACGAGATCGCCGCCGGTGAAGTCGACCGAGGGCTTGCCGAGCAAGCGGACGATCGGGTGGGGCTCGAACGCGTCGATGGGCATGTCCCGTTCTACCAGCCTCAAGTCGCAAAGGTCCCGATGAAGGCGACGCTGCGCCAGTCCTACGAGGTGGGTGACCTTGCTCTGCTGCTGGTGGACTGGTCGATGCGAGGCACCGCCGCGGACGGTTCGCCGGTGGACCTCAGCGTTACCGCAACGTGGCCTGCCGTGGTGTCGACGGCCAGTGGCGCGACGTGGTCGACAACCCATTCGGCACCACGTAGCGCAATGCCCCCACCGGGAGCCCGCCCCCTCATCGCGCCGAGGTGTCCCGAACCAGAGCTCGCCGGCACTGGAGCGTCTCGGGCACCGATCGCTCTGCGGGACGGCCGCGCCAGGTCGACCGGTGGCTTCGCCGGTGGACGTGATCGGTTCTTCAGCTGGTGTGGACGGCGTAGCTGAGCAGCACGTTGTCCGAGCCTTTGCGGCGGCGGACGTCGAGCAGGTGCAGGGGCGGCACGGGGCCCGGGCCGTAGGCGGGCAGGCCGCTGGCGAGCACGACGGGGGCGAGGAGCAGGTGGAGCTCGTCGACCAGGCCGGCGTGCAGCAGGTCCGCCCACAAGGTGCTGCTGCCGAAGATAAGCAGGTCAGCGCCGGACTGCTCCTTGAGCTGGCGGACGGTCTCGTGCGCGTCGGCGCGGCGGACAATGGTCGTGGTCTCGGTCCACGGGTCGGTGTCGTCCTGGGTGAGGGTGTCGGAGATCACGACCTTGCGAAGGGTGTTGTTGCGCTGCGCGGTCTCCCGGTGCAGGTCTGCGGTGCTGGGGTCCAGCCGCACCGCGGGAGAGCGGCTGGGGTCCTCGGCGATCGCGGGCCAGTACCCCTTCAGGCCGAGGTAGGTCGTCCGTCCGAGCAGCAGCGTGTCGGCGCTGCGCTGGCGTTCGAGGTTCTGCTCGTCGAAGAAGGGGTCCATCGGCAGGGCCAAAACGTTCCCGCCGGGGCCGGCGACGTAGCCGTCGAGGGAGACGATGGACGAGACGACAACCTTGCGCACGGGGTCCTCCTGCTGCCGGTGGGATGACGATCACCGGTACTGAGACGGCGAGGGCTCCGAACTCATCGCTCCTGGGTCGGGAGTTCTGCCGGTAGGCCGAAGCGGCGCAGGGCCGCCGGGTCGACGAACCCGGCGATCCACGAGATGAAGCCGTCCCGGAGGGACAAGACGTTGACCGCGCCGAGCCGGTAGGTCGATCCGTCGAGCTGGTAGCAGGCGAAGGCGATCTGGCCGTTGACCACCAGGGGCACCAGTCGCCAGGGGGTGGCAAAGACCCGCTCGGCGAGAAAGCGAGCGACGTCTTCGCGGCCGCAGAACCACGCGGGCAGCGGCGGCATGGTGAACCGCGCCTCTGCTGCGAGCAGGTCGACCAGGGCGGGGACGTCGGCGCGTTCCCACGCGGTGACGAAGGCATCGACCAGGGCCCGCTGCCCCTCGTCGCCCAGCGCGGCCAGCTCCGCCTGCTGGGAGCGGTCCGGACGGCGCTCGGCCAGACTGGCCCGTGCCCGCTGCAGGGCGCTGTTGGCGGAGGCGACCGACGTTTCGAGGGCCTCGGCGGTCTCAGCGGCGCTGAACGCGAGCACGTCGCGCAGCAGCAGGACCGCGCGCTGGCTGGCGGGCAGGTGCTGCAGCGCGGCGACGAAGGCGAGCTCGACGCTCTCGCGACGCAGGACGGCGGCAACCGGGTCGAGATCCTCCTGCGGCTGCGTGGGCTCGTCCGAGAACGGCTCGAGCCAGACCGGCCCCGGGACCGGCTCGCCGAGGTCGTGCACGTCCGAACGGGGCGGGGCGTGGTCGGAGGAGAGCAGCCGCCGTGGGCGCTTGGAGGCCATCCGCAGGCAGGCGTTCGTGGTGATCCGGAACAGCCACGTGCGCAACGAGCTGCGCTCCTCGAAGCCCGGCAAGGCGCGCCAGGCCGCCAGCAGCGCCTCCTGCACCGCGTCCTCGGCGTCGGCGCTCGAGCCCAGCATCCGGTAGGCGTGCGCCAGCAGCTCTCGACGGTGAGGTTCAACGACCGTGGCGAACCCGACCTGATCGCCAGCACGGGCCCTGACCAGCGAGGTATCCGTCACGGAGGCGTCCACGACGACAGCCAACCAGGTCCACACATCCCAGCCAGGGATCGCCTTGCGGGGGCTGCGAGGCCGGGTGCTGGTGGGAGCGTCGGCCGGCTGGTCTCTCAGTGACCGACCGGCGCCGGTGGGGGTGGGAGGACCGCCTGGAGGGCGCTGTACCGGTCGCGCAGGGCGTCGCAGACGAGTTCGCAGAGGGTGAAGACGCTGGGATCGGTGATCGCGTACTGGGCCGTGCTGCCGGTGCGGGTCCGCTTGAGAAGGCCGGCGCTGTGCAGCACGCCGAGGTGCTTGGAGGCGTTCTGCTGACTGAGGCCGACGCGGGTGGCGAGTTCACCAACGCTGGCAGGCCCTGAGCGCAGCGCGTCGAGCAGCTTGATCCGGGCCGGCTCACCGAGCACCCGGAAGCGCTGAGCGACCAGCTCGACCAGAGGGTCGGGCAGCGGGCTGGGAACAGGCACGCCTCCATCCTAGTTACAACTAAAGCGTTGTATGGTTGTGAACGAACGAGAGGATGAGGTTCGATGCGGACGACACACAGGCGACTGGTCGCGGGCACCGCGGCGGCGGTGCTGCTGCTCGGCGGCGGCGTGGTGACCGGTGCCCAGCTGCTGCCGGACGCGGAGGCGGTCGACCGGCCGTCCGCCGGCATGGGCATGGGCATGGGCTCGGGCTCGGGCATGCCGGGGATGGCCGGCCCGGCCGATGCGACGTTCGCCGTGCAGATGGCTGCCCACCACGAGTCGGCGGTGCAGATGGCCCGGCTGGCGCAGCAGCGGGCGCAGCGCCCGGAGGTCCGGCAACTGGCCCGGGACATCGAGCGCACCCAGACCGCGGAGATCGCCCAGCTGCGCGACGCGGCGACACGGCTGGGCGCCGACCCGGACGCCTCGGCCGGCGGGATGGGCTCGGGGATGGCCGCCGGGATGGGCTCGTCGAACGACCTCGCCGAGGTGCCGGATGAGCAGTTCGACCGCGCTTCCTGGACGCCATGATCCCGCACCACCAGATGGGCGTGCACATGGCCCGGATGGTCCAGCGGGCCGGCAGCGACCGGCAGATCGCCGCGATGGCCGCGGAGATGGTCCGCGTACAGACCGACGAGATCGCGCTGATGCAGCGCTGGCTGCACCAGCAGTGACCCACCGGCCGCCCGCGCCGGCCGGTGACCCGAACGTCACCCACCTTCCCCAAGAGACCAAGGAGCACGGCATGGACCCCCGCACAGTGCAGAACGCCGCAGCGAGATGCAGATCCTCGACGTCCGCGAGGACGAGGAATGGGCGGCCGCCACATCGAGGGCGCGGTGCACATCCCGCTCGGCCACCTCGCGCAGCGCATCGGTGAACTCGACGAGGAGCGTCCCGTCGTCACGGTCTGCCGCAGCGGCGGCCGCGCCGGGCGAGCCGCGGACCTGCTGACCTCCTCCGGCCGACCGGTCGCGGTGCTGGACGGCGGGATGCAGCGGTGGGCCCGCGAGGGCCTGCCCTACAGCGCCGCCGACGGCCGCCCCGGAACCGTCGCCTGATCACCACCTGACCACACCCCACCACAGCTACCCGCAGCCGCGGGGGCCCATCTCGCAGGAGACTTCACGTGATCCAGATCCAGACCATCGAGACGTCCAGCCTCGGCGACCGCAGCTACCTGGCCACCGACGGTCAGGTCGCCGTCGTCGTCGACCCGCAACGTGACATCGACCGGGTCCTCGACCTCGTCGAGGAGCGCGGCCTGCGCCTCACCCACGTGCTCGAAACCCACGTGCACAACGACTACGTCACCGGGGGGCTGGAGCTCGCCGCGCGCACCGGCGCCACCTACGTCCTGCCCACCGGCAGCGACGCCCGCTTCGAACACCACGCGGTCGCGGACGGGGACGTGCTGGAGGCCGGGGCGATGCGGCTGCGCGTCCTGCACACTCCCGGCCACACCCACCACCACGTCAGCTACGTCCTCGAGACCGCCCAGGGCGACGGGGCAGAAGCCGTCCAGGCGGTGTTCACCGGCGGGTCGATGCTCTACGGCGCGACCGGGCGCACCGACCTGGTCAGCCCGGCGGCCACCGACGAGCTGACCCACGCGCAGTTCCACTCCGTGCGCCGGATCGCCCGCGAGCTCCCCGCGCAGACCGAGGTCTTCCCGACCCACGGGTTCGGCAGCTTCTGCTCTGCGACCCCGACCAGCGGCACAGCCTCCACCGTCGGCGAGCAGCTGCGGGCCAACCCCGCGCTGACCATGGAGGAGCAGCAGTACGTCGACACCCTCCTCGCCGGGCTGGACGCCTACCCGGCCTACTACGCGCACATGGGCCCAATCAACCGCTCCGGGCCGGCTCCGGTGGACCTGTCCCTGCCCGAGCCGGTGGACCCGGCTGAGCTGCGGCGGCGGCTCGAGGCCGGCGAGTGGGTCGTCGACCTGCGCCAGCGGACGGCGTTCGCCGCCGGGCACCTGCCGCGCAGCCGGAACTTCGAGCTCGGCACGAACTTCGTCACCTACCTCGGCTGGCTCTACGCCTACGGCGAACCCCTGACGCTGATCGGGGAGAGCGAGGAGCAGGTCGCCCAGGCCCGCCGCGAGCTGGTCCGCATCGGCGTCGACGACCTCGCCGGCGCCGCCATCGGCGACATCGAGGCCCTCGCCCAGGGGCAGGGGCTGCGCTCGTACCGGGTCACTGACTTCGCCGGCCTCGCCGCCGCCCTGCAGCAGGGGCCGGTGCAGGTGCTCGACGCCCGTCGCAACGACGAACGCGCCCAGCGGCACGTGCGCGGATCGCAGCACATCCCCCTGCACGAGCTCCCGGCCCGCCTGGACGAGGTGCCGACCGGGCAGGTGTGGGTCTACTGCGGCTCGGGCTACCGCGCCTCCATCGCCGCCTCGGTCCTGGACACCCCCGGCCGGGAGGTCGTGCTCATCCACGACTCCTACGGCAGCGCCAAGGACGCCGGGCTCGAGGACGAGCGGCCCACCGAGGGCGCGGGCGCCCCCACCGGCCCTAACGCCGGCTGACGCCCGTCGCCGACCCACCGCATTCCGTAGAGCGATCGAGAGGACCCACGTGACCACGACCACCCCCGGGCGCATCGATGCCGCCGCCCTGCGCGCGCGGCTCGAGCGCCGTAAGCCGCTCACGGTGATCGACGTCCGCACGCCCGCGGAGTTCGAGACCGTACGCATCCCGGGTCGGTCAACGCCCCGCTTCCGCTGGTCGAGAAGCACGCCAGCCAGCTGGCCGAGCGGCTCCACCGCGACGTCGTGCTCGTCTACCAGTCCGGCATCCGGGCCCGCCAGGCTCATCAGCGCCTCGCCGGCGCCGGCGCTGCACGCCTGCACGTCCTCGATGGCGGCGTCGGTGCCTACCAGACCGCCGGCGGGGAGCTCGTGCGCGGCCGATCACGCTGGAGCCTCGAACAGCAGGTTCGCCTAGTGGCCGGGTTCCTCGTCCTGGGCAGCTCCCTGGCCGGTCTCCGCGCTCCGCGGGCCGGCATGCTCGCCGCGGGCGTGGGCGCCGGCCTCACGATCTCGGCGCTGACCGACACCTGCATTCTGGGCCGAGTTCTGTCCGCGCTGCCGTACAACCGGGGTCCCCGCGCCCGCACGCCGGACGAGATCCTCGATCAGCTGACGGCGGGGTCACCGGCATGACGGCGGTGGCGGGCCCGGGTGTCGGCGGCGGGACAGGCGCCGCGCGATGACCGCGGCACTCGGCCTGGGCCTACTCATCGGCGTGCTGCTGGGACTGCTCGGCGGCGGCGGGTCGATCCTCGCCGTCCCCGCCCTGGTCTACGGCGTGGGCCTGCCGCTGGCCGCCGCCATCCCCACCTCGCTGCTCGTCGTCGGCGTCTCCTCGGCCACCGCGCTGCTGCCGCGCCTGCGCCAGGTCCGCTGGCGCATCGCCGGCATCTTCGGTGCCGCCGGAGCCCTCGCCGCGTTCACCGGTACCGCGGTCAACCGGCTGCTCGACCCCCGCGTCGTCCTCGTCGGGTTCGCGCTGCTCATGGTCGCCGCGACGGTGCGCATGCTCAGGAAAGACGTGCCAGAAGGCGGGGACTGCGCCCTGCCCGGTGGCGGGATCAACTGGCGCGGCTGCCTTCCCAAAGCCGTCGGCGCCGGCGTGGCCGTCGGTTTCCTCACCGGTCTGTTCGGCGTCGGTGGCGGGTTCCTCATCATCCCCGCCCTCGTGCTCCTCCTCGGCCTGCCCATGGCGGTCGCGGTCGGCACCAGCCTGGTCATCATCGTGCTGAACTCCGCCGCCGGATTCGCCGCGCACGCCGGGGACGCCACCCTCGACTGGAGCGTCGTCACCGCGTTCACAGCCGCCGCCATCGCCGGCTCCCTCATCGCCGGCAGATTCGCCACCAAGCTCCCCGCCGACCGGCTGCGCCGCGGCTTCGCCTACCTGGTACTCGCCGTCGCCACCTTCGTCGCCACCCAGGCCCTGCTCAACCCACCCAGCGGATAACCGCCCGCCACCGCGGGCATCAGCCACCACGTCACCCACACCAGAGGAGAACCGTCATGGCCGACTTCGGCATGAGCGTGCGCGTCGACGCCCCGCTCGACCAGGCCCTGGAACGCACCCGCGCCGCCCTCGCCGAACAGGGCTTCGGCATCCTCACCGAGATCGACGTCGCCGCCACCCTCAAGGCCAAGCTCGACGTCGAGGTGCCGCCGCAGATCATCCTCGGCGCCTGCAACGCCCCCCTCGCCCGACAAGGCCTGCAGATCGAGCCCGACCTCGGACTTCTGCTGCCCTGCAACGTCGTCGTCCGCACCGACGACAACGGACAGACACTGGTCTCCGCCCTCAACCCCGAGCTCATGGTCAGCGTCCCCGACCGGCCCGAACTCGAGCCGATCGCCGCCGACGCCAAGACCCGGCTGCAGAACGCACTGCGCACGGTCGCTGCCCAGAGCACCTGACAGAACCGGACGCGGGCCATCAGACCGTCCCGATACCGACGCCGGAATCGGCCGGGGTAACGCGCCTCCCCTCTGCCCGGCCTTGACCACTGTCCGGGGAGCTATCGACGCGGAGACTGGGCCTGCTGCTGTTCTGCCAGCCAGCGGTTGACGTCCTCGCGCGGGTAAACAACTCGGCGACCGAGGCGGAAGCCGTCCGGCCCGACCCCGAGGTGCCGCCAGTAGCGCAGCGTGGCCACCGGGGTGCGCAGAACAGCCGCTGCCTCCGCCAGGGTCAGCAGCTCGGCCGCCGCGGTTCGGGCGTCATCGTCAGTCACGGCCTCGTACCTCCGCGGTTGAAAGTCGACATCGAGGGGGCGCCGGCGAACCCGCCGCACGCGCCCTCGGTGGCTGAGTTCGACCCGCGTCCCCGATCAACAGGCTGCCGGCGCGTCTCCTGTTCTCCTCGGGTGCCTGCCCTGTGACCTGTGCGGAGTGGCGGTTACCGGGCCTGAGCCGCGTCCGCGCTTCTGCAGTCGTTCTGCAGTCCGCACGCCCTGCAGGACTGGAGGACTACTGGAGATCCGCTATCGACGCCCGGCCGAGTAGCCGCCTTCGTCCATACGAGGTGGACGTCCATCGCCACCTGGTCCTGCCCGAAGGTGTGACGGCGCGTGTGCCCGGACTCTCCGGGTGACTTCTGTCGGTGGCACCCTGTAGACAGGCCTAGGACGACCAGTGTGGACAAGGCTGTGGATTGCGTCGGAAGGCGTGAGGTTCGTGTCGATTGCCGATAGCAAGGCGTCGGTCGAGGTAAGCGAGCTCAGCCCCGAGGAAGCTGCGGCCGCCTTCGATCGGATCGCCCGCGAGGCCCTGGAGCTGAGCGGCCCCGACTTCCTTCAGGCACTGGACGACGGCAAGTTCGACGACGTCGACCCGGACGCTCACCCCGGGCTGCTCGACGTCCTCATGGCGCTGCCTCTCGTACGCTGACGCGTCGTGCCGGGAGCGTTGCCGTATCAAGCGGTCGAGGCGTTCCTGGCTCCCATCGAACGGGCCCTCGCCTGCCTGGGCGCCGGCAAGGTCGTCGTCTCCCCGGGCGGCCGCGCGGATACCGGCAAGGCACACTGGCCTGACCGCTTCAGGTGCCTTGGGGCGTCCGCTCGACGCCGCACGGCCAGTCTGCACTCAGTCCGCAGATGGTCCGCGAAATGTCCGAGAACACCCAATGCCCCCCGACACCGGCCAACGGCGAAAAGGCAGGTCAGGGCGGGTTTTCAGCAACAGCCCAACCTGCCAAACCAACCCGAGATCGCTTTTGCAAGGCGGGGGTTAAGGGTTCGATTCCCCTCGTCTCCATTTCGTCGACAGGTCCCTCGACCTGCGGTACCTCGGCGTGCCACGGAGTTGGTGCAGTCCGCAACCTGTTCCGCGCGACGCCGCCCGCAGAGCGTCCTCGGGCCGGTTCACCACCGTCCGGGCGAGTTCGTCGACGAGGAACCCCCGCAGCGGCACCGAGCGACGGCCGTGGGTCTCGGGGCTGCCCCAGACCGGGCGGGCGCCGCCGACCCTGTGACGACCCCCTCGACGATGACCCGTCGGGGGGCAGTACGACGGGCCGCACGCGCAGGCCGCAACGTAGACGCGCCGACGCTCGCCGTTCCGACGCCGACCTCCACCGACTCGGGCGTCGACACCCGTGACGGGCACGCCCACATCACCGACGTCCGTGCCCTCGTACGGAGCTTGGTCATGCGCTCGGATGGCGCGGCGCGGTGACGGCCTGCGGCGGACGTCCATGGGTACTGTCGCGCCTCGCTGTTCCGAGATCCTGGAGGGCCTGACGTGAGCACCCAGCTGCCGGCATCCGATGCGCCGCCGCCTGCCTGGCGCCCGGAGCAGGCACCGCGGATGCGTGAGCGCGGCGACTTCCGGCGCGGCTTCGCGCTCGGGCTGGGGGCGAGTCTGGGCGCCGGCGTGGTGCTGGCCGTGGTCGCCCTGGGGCTGGTCGTGGTGATGGTGCTGGCCCTGGTCGGGCTGGCCGCAGCGGGCGGCGACAGCGCGCCCAGCGGGCCGTCGACGGAAACCGTGTGGGGTGCGGCGAACGCCCCGGCGCGGCTGTTCGCCGTCCCGGTCACCGGCGTCATCCTGGGCGGGCAGAGCGACGGCGTCACCTTCGGCGGCGCGACCTACGGCTACGACGTCGCCGACATCATCGACGCCCTGGAGACCGGGGACGCCGACGGGCTCATCCTGGAGCTCAACACCCCAGGTGGCACGATCTACGGCTCCCGCGCCATCGCCGACGCCGTGGAGCGCTACCAGAAGCGCACCGGCAACCAGGTGATGGCCTACGTCCAGGGCATGTCGGCCTCGGGCGGGATGTACGCCATGGCAGGGGCTGATCAGATCGTGGCCGACCACGGCAGCCTCGTCGGCAGCATCGGCGTGGTCATGGGCCCGTTCCAGCGCTTCCGCGACGTCACCGGCATCCCGGGCTCGCTGCTGGAGCCGGGCGTGACCACCGAAGGCGGCGTCACCGAGGAGCACCTCACCCGGGGCCGCGGCAAGGACTTCGGCAACCCCTACCGCGACATGACCGAGGAGGAGCGGGCGGTCCTGGGAGCCGGTCTGGACCGGGAGTACGGGGAGTTCGTCGCGTGGGTGTCCCAGGCGCGAGGCATACCGCCGCAGACGATCGTCGATGAGCTGGGTGCCTTCGTCTTCGACGGCTACAGCGCCGTCGACCGTGGCCTGGTCGACCAGGTGCTCGGCCGCGAGGAGGCCTACCGGTACGCCGCCGAGATGAACGGCGTCAACCCCGACGACACCCGCGTGGACCGGATGGTCGCGACGGGGTTCCTCGAGTCCTTCCTCGCCGCCAACTCGCCCGTGCGGGGCGCCGGTGCCGGCGTGACGGCGGGTGGGCCCGGCCGCAGCATCGTGTGCACCGGCGCCCCACTGGTCCTCGCCTACCACGGGGAGCTCTCGGCCGCCTGCACCACCGGCTGAGGCACCCGCGTCACCCTGACTCCTCGTCCGACCCGCGGGCTGCCGGCCGCTCGCCCTGACCGGGGTGAGGGAATGTGCCTGCAGGCGAGGCCGCGAGTCATCCTCGTGATCCGGACACCGACCCCGGGATCCGTCAGCCGGTCGTCAGACCCGCACGTGCCTCATCCGAGCTCTCGGTCGAGGCCGGAGACGCTGGACCGGCACCCACCGCCTCCCCCGACGCCCTCCTCCGCGCAGTGGGAGAGTGGACGTCGTGACTGAAGCGACCCCCGCACGCCGCGCCGTCCTGCACACGAACCACGGCGACATCACCGTCGACCTGTTCCCCGACCACGCCCCCAAGACGGTCGCGAACTTCGCCGACCTGGCGGAGGGCCGCCGGGAGTGGACCCACCCGCAGACCCGCGCGAAGACGACCGACCGCCTCTACGACGGAACCGTCTTCCACCGGATCATCGACGGGTTCATGATCCAGGGCGGTGACCCGCTGGGGCAGGGGATCGGCGGGCCGGGCTACCAGTTCGGCGACGAGATCCACCCCGACTTGGCCTTCACCAAGCCGTATCTGCTCGCTATGGCCAACGCCGGCCCGGGCACCAACGGCTCCCAGTTCTTCATCACCGTGGCGCCGACGACCTGGCTGACCGGCAAGCACACGATCTTCGGCGAGGTGGCCGACCAGGCCGGCCGGGACGTCGTCGACCGCATCGCCAAGGTGCAGACCGGCCGCGGCGACCGCCCAGTGGAGGACGTCGTCCTGCAGTCGGTCGAGGTGCAGCGCAGCTGACCACCAGCCCGGACGACGGGGGCGCCGGCCCCGGCCGGCCGCAGCCGGCGCCCCCGACGACCTGCTACCGGCACCCCGACCGGCCGACCCGCATCTCCTGCACGCGGTGCGGGCGGCCGATCTGCCCGGAGTGCATGACCCCGGCCTCGGTGGGCTTCCAGTGCCCCGAGTGCGTCCGCGAGGGCAACGCCGGGGTGCGCCGTCCCCGGCAGGCCCCCCTGCTGCGGCAGGCCGGCCGGCGCTTCGGCGCGGTCACGGTCAGCCTCATCGTGCTCAACGTGGCGATGTTCGTCGCCACCGCGGTGTCGGCGGGCCTGGCCGGCGCGAACCCGCTGGACAACCACTTTTCGGCGCTGTTCGCGCAGCTGGCGCAGATCCCGGTGCTCGTCGAGCTGGGCGAGGACTGGCGACTGCTCACCGCGGCGTTCCTGCACATCGGCGTCATGCACCTGGTGCTCAACATGCTGGCGCTGCTGGTGTTCGGCTCCGAGCTGGAACGCCAGCTGGGCCGGTGGCGCTACCTCGCCGTCTACCTGGTGTCGCTGCTGGGCGGGGCGGTCGCGCTGCAGCTGTTCGGCGAGCCGGGGCGCCCGGTCGCCGGCGCGTCGGCGGCCATCTACGGCCTGCTCGGCGGGCTCGCCGTCCTCATGCTGGCCCGCCGGGAGGACCTCCGCGGCCTGCTGACGCTGCTGGCGATCAACGTGCTGATCAGCTTCCTGCCCGGGGTCTCCCTGCTGGGGCACCTGGGCGGCCTGGTGGCCGGCTTCCTGGCCACCGGCGTGCTCGTGCTGGCCCGGCGGCGCGCCGAGCTCCAGGTGCTGGGCCTGATGCTGATGACGGCCGCGCTGGTGGTGGTTGCGCTGACCGTGTCCACGCTCGTCGTCCTCGGTTAGGCCCCTCAGCCGGCCGCCGGGCCGAACGCGCGCAGCACCCGGGCGACCTCGCCCGGGTCCGCGCCCAGGTCCCGGCGGCCGAGCAGCACCAGCTCGCCGCCGTCGTCCGGGCCGGTGGCGGTGTCCAGCTCCAGCAGCCGGGAGCGCAGCCCCCAGCGCCGCGTGTTGCGGACCCGCACCTGCAGCCGCCCCCAGGGCAACCGAGCGGTGCCGGTCAGCCGGCGGACGGCGACCCCGTCCGGCCCGGCGGCCAGCCGCGGGCGCAGCAGGCGGTCGCGCACGGCCAGGGCCAGCAGCAGCAGGGCGGCCGCGCCGACGAGCACCCGGCCGAGCGGGTCGAGGAACCCGGCGGCCAGCCCCAGCAGGACCCCGACGACCGCCAGGGCCGCCGTCTGCCCGGTACGCGGCGACCACTCCACGCGTCCAGCCTCCCAGCCGGGCGTTCGGCCCCGATGTTCGGACGTCCTACCATCGGGTCCACGGAGGGCGGACCGCCGCCCACGTCGACGAGGAGTGGTCATGCGAGATGCCGTCATCTGCGCCGCGGTGCGCACCCCGGTGGGCAAGCGGGGCGGAGGGCTGTCCGGCGTGCATGCCGTGGACCTCTCGGCCGCCGTGCTCGACGCCCTCGTCGAGTGCACCGGCATCGACCCGGCCGTGGTCGACGACGTCTTCTGGGGCTGCGTGAGCCAGGTCGGCGAGCAGACGTTCAACATCGGCCGCAACGCCGTCCTGGCCGCGGGCTGGCCGGAGTCGGTGCCCGGCACGACGATCGACCGTCAGTGCGGCTCCTCCCAGCAGGCGGTGGCCTTCGCCGCCGCGACGGTGATCAGCGGCCAGGCCGACGTCGTCGTCGCCGGTGGCGTGGAGTCGATGAGCCGGGTGCCGATGGGCTTGACCTACAACGAGGCCGTCGGCGCCGGAGCACCGCTGGGCCCGCGGTTCCTCGAGCGCTACGACGGGGTCTTCCCCAACCAGGGCATCGGCGCGGAGATGATCGCCGAGCGCTGGGGCTTCTCCCGCGCCCAGCTCGACGAGTACTCCCTGGCCTCGCACGAGAAGGCGGCCAAGGCCCAGGCCGACGGCGCCTTCGACGAGGAGATCGTCCCGATCACCACGCCCGACGGCACGGTCGTCAGCGCGGACGAGGGGATCCGCGCCGGCGGCACGCTGGAGAAGCTGGGGTCTCTGAAGACCCCGTTCAAGGCTGACGGGGTCATCAGCGCGGGCAACGCCAGCCAGATCTCCGACGGCTCGGCGGCGCTGCTCGTGACCACCTCGGACAGGGCCCGGGAGCTCGGCCTGCGTCCGCTGGTGCGCATCCGCACCACTGTCATGGCCGGCGACGACCCGGTCGTCATGCTCACCGCACCCATCCCGGCCACGCACAAGGTGCTGCAGCGCTCGGGCCTGTCGATCGGTGACGTCGGCGTCCTGGAGGTCAACGAGGCGTTCGCGCCGGTTCCGCTGGCCTGGCAGGCCGAGACCGGGGCCGACGCCGACCGGCTCAACCCCCGCGGCGGTGCCATCGCGCTGGGCCACCCGCTGGGCGGCTCGGGCGCCCGGATCATGACCACGCTGGTGCACACCATGCTGGCCACCGGCAGCCGCTACGGCCTGCAGACGATGTGCGAGGGCGGCGGGATGGCGAACGCGACCGTCCTGGAACTGCTCTGACCCGGTCTCCGGTCTCCCACCGACGGCCCCCGGCCCCAGGACCGGGGGCCGTCGGCGTCCCGGGAGGACGGCGCTCGCGCAAGCCGGGATCTGCCGTGGTCAGGCCGCGTGTCGCGGTCCCCACGGTCGAGAAGCAGCCGGCCGCCATGTCGACTCGTCCACAGTTGTGTGCACAGCTGGGGATGGACTCACAGGCGTGTAGTTACTACGGTGCCCCTCCCGTCACACCTGCCACACCGCTGGTGTAAACGCAGGCCAGCGGCGAGTGGTCGAACACTCGTCCTCCACACATGGTGGACAACCTTGGGGGAATCCCGCCTTGTCGACCTGTGGACAGCGCTCTGCCGCTGTGCACAGCACCGCCTGTGCACAACACTGTGCGTATCCGGTCGGTAACGAACGAGCGGCCCCGTCCCGGAGGGGACAAGGGCCTCGTCGAGCGGTGGTACCGGCCTCCTCCTGCGCGGGGAGCGGAGGAGGGCGGCCCTCCTGCAGGGTCCCGCCGCGGCCCCGTCCCGGGCCCCGCCGGCCCGCTGCAGGGTCCCGCCGCGAGCTCGCGAGTGGCGGGGGGCAGGGGGTCCTTCGACGAAGGGTGGGGAGGACGGGGTCCTTCTCCGGCGGGGGGCAGGAGGGTCCTCTTTTTCAGCGCCAGCGCATCGACATGACCAGGCCGGCCACCATGAGGCCGAAGCCGATGGCGAAGTTTACGGCGCCGAGGCCCGCCATGAACGGGATCCGCTCGCCGGCGACGTAGAACACGACGATCCACAGCAGCCCCGCCAGCATGAGGGCGACCATGAGCGGGGCGTACCACCGCGGGCTGGGCCCGGCGATCCGTGAGGCCGCCGTCCCCAACTGCAGGGTGCCCTGCGGCGGTGTGTAGACCGACTTCTTGCGCACCTTGGACTTGGGCACCGTCGAACTCCCTCCGGGGCCGGTCCGTCGCGACCGGCCGTGACCGTTCCCAGCCTAGGCTGCAGAGGTGGCCACAGCCCGCACCCTGCGCCCCTGGACGACCCGGGGGGCCGGCGCGTGGGCGGCCCTGGTGCCCGTGGTGGCGCTCGCGGCGGGGTTGCTCTTCGCCACCTCGAGCCAGACCGCGCACGGCACCGACCTGCGCGGCGGTGAGGTCACCGAGCTCTCCTCGCTCATCCCGGCGCGCGAGGACGTCGTCGCCGGGCAGGAGGAGCAGTTGGCGGCGCTGCAGGCCCAGGTTCAGGCGCTCACCGACCAGGCGGCGTCCCGGAACGGGACCGTGGCGGCCGCCCGGGACGCCGGGGAGGTCGGTGCGCTCTCGGCCGGCCTGGTGGCCCTGACCGGGCCCGGTGTGCAGATCACCCTGGACGACGCCCCGCGGCGGCCGGACGGCTCGCTGCCCCTCGGGGCCCGGCCCGACGACGTCGTCATCCACCAGTCCGACGTGCAGGCCGTCGTCAACGCCGTGTGGGCCTCCGGCGCCGACGCGGTGGCGATCATGGACCAGCGGCTGATCGCGACGAGCGCCGTGCGCTGTGTCGGCAACGTCCTGCTGCTCCACGGCCGTACCTGGTCCCCGCCGTTCGTGGTGACCGCCATCGGGGACGTCGCCGCGGTGCGCGCGCAGCTGGCCGCCTCGCCGCAGGTGCGGGTGTTCCAGCAGGCGGTCGAGGACTACGGGCTCGGCTTCGCCGTCCAGGAGCAGGGAGAGATCACGCTGCCCGCCTACGACGGGCCGCCGGCCATGGAATACGCCACAGCAGCTGACGGCTGATCGGCCGCTCGGTGTAGACAGGAACCGTGAGCCGTCCCGTCCTGGTCGTCGACAACTTCGACAGCTTCGTCTACAACCTGGTCCAGTACCTGGGCCAGCTGGGCGTCGAGTGCGTCGTCCGGCGCAACGACGCCGTCACCGTCGACGAGTTGCCCGACCTCGACGTCGCCGGGGTGCTGCTCTCCCCGGGCCCGGGGACGCCGGTCGACGCCGGGGTGACCGTGCCGATGGTGCGGGCCGCCGCGGAGGCCGGGACGCCGGTGCTGGGCGTGTGCCTGGGCCACCAGGCGATCGGTGCGGCGTTCGGTGCGGAGGTCGTGCG
>JALYNA010000416.1 GCA_030773455.1 Actinomycetota bacterium | reverse complement strand
CGGCGACGTGATCCGCGGGGCCAGCGGATGACGGACCTGTTCGCCGCGCTCGCCTCCGCCCACAGCCTGCTGGACAGGTCCGGGACCTCGCCGGACGGACTCCCCGAGCGCAACCTCTACTCGCCGGACATGGCCTACCGGTACGCGTTCGGACGCTGGTGGGGCCCGCCAGACCTGTCCACCTCGGACGTGTGGGTCCTGCTCAACCCCGCGACCGGCGACACCGAACTGCGCCGACGTCCGACTCTCGAGAAGTGCCTCGCCCGGTCCCGCGCCGACGGACTGACCGGCGTGATGATCGTGAACCTGTTCGCCTATCGCGACACGAGCCCGAAAGCACTCAGGACCGCCGCCGACCCCGTCGGCCCTGCGAACGACGACGCCCTCCGAGTCCTCACCCAGGCCGGCGGTCGGACCGTCGCGGCATGGGGCTTCCGCGGCGGCCTCCAGAACCGTTCCACCGAGGTCGCCGCCCTGCTCGACCACCCGCTGTGTCTTGGGACGACCCGGCGCGGACAGCCGCGCCACCCGCTCTACGTCTCCGGCGCGACCCCGCTCATTGCCTGGGCGACGCCGTGACCGGACGGATGCGGGATCCGGAGTTCCGGCGTGCGCAGCGCGACGGGCTCTACGCCCCGCACATCGAGCCGGTGAACCGGCTCGTGGACCACTCACCGACCACGGTCGGGGCTGGCTCCCTCAGGTCGCCTCTGTCCACGGCGGCAGCAAGGCGAGGCTCTTGTGGATCCTGCGCGACCCGGGGCCGGCAGTTGGTCCACTGTTGCGAAGTTCATGTTCCAGTCCCGGCTGCCGGGGTCGTGCGGCAGGGGCCGGCTCCCGCACCACGACGGCCTCCCGGCAGCCCGGGCAGGCAGTGGTGCCGCCGTCGGCGTCATGCACGTTGCCGGTGTAGACGTACCGAAGGCCGTTGCCGAGCGCGAGCCGGCGGGCGCGGGTCAGCGTGGCCGGCGGCGTGGGCGACACGTCGCGCACCTTGAAATCCGGGTGGAACGCGCTGAAGTGCAGCGGCACGTCCAGGCCGAGGTGCTCGGCGAACCACCGGGTCATCGCGTCGAGCTCGGCGTCGCTGTCGTTCAGCCCGGGGATGAGCAGCGTGGTCACCTCGAGCCACACGTCGGTCTCCGCGTACAGGTACTCCAGGGGCTCGAGCACCGGAGCCAGCTGCGCTGTCGGCGACCTGGCCCACAGCGAGGGTCTGGTCAGGAGCGGTGGCTATCTCGGGCTCGTCACGGCGGCCCTGGCCTGGTACGCCTGCTTGGCCGCGGTCAGCCTCCACCTTCGGCCGGGCCGTCCTGCCCAACCCGCCGCTCTACAAGATGTGAGTCCTGGACTCGAGCGGCTGCGGCTGCAGGCGGCAGCCCCCACGGGTGGCGCCTGCCCGGAGCAACGGTCGCTATTCGCGGAAGCGCCTTGAGGGGCACGCTGGGAGGCATGCCCTGAGGGGCTCTGCGGGGGGCCGTCGCCCTACTGCTCGGGGCAGCTGCCCCGAGCAGCACGGCGCAGTGGGCGCGACCGCTAGGGGGACAGGCCGCTCGTCTGCGGGGCCGCTGGGAGCACGGGCAGGATCGCTCTCTGCGACTCGGCTAGCGCGCTAGCGGACTACCGGACGGCGGACGGCGGACGGTGAGCGCGGACATGCCAGCGCCGGCCCGGGAACATGACTTCGGACCGGCCGGCGCTGAGCGGACCCTGGACTACCGCGTGGGCGCATAGGCCACCCTCGTGACGACGTCCCAGCGCGCCGTGGCGAAGCTGATCACCGCCCGCCAGTCCTCCGGGTCGACGCCGAACGCCTGCCCCGCGGCCTCGAGTGCGGCAAGCAGGCGGCGTGGGCGAGGGCGTGAGGCTCGCCGAGGAGGTCGCGCAGGTCGGTGTCATCGGTCTGCAGGGCGGTGGCTTGAGGACCCGGCGGGCTGTAGCCCGCCGAGCGGAGTGTCCCGTCCGCGGCGCCGCGGGATGTGGACAAATCGGGCGGGCCGGTGGCAGCGTTCACCGACACCGTTCGGCGAGTAGGAAGCGAGACAGGGCATGTTGATGGCGCTGTACCGGATGCCGCTGCGCTGGCTCGCCCAGCGCCTGCTGACTTTCGAGGAGCTCTAACCCGGCGCCCCGTCGGGGGCCGCCTTCGGGAGCGACGCCGGCCGGGAGCGGGCTCAGACCGGCCGGCGCTCGCACTTGCCCTGCCCCTCGCCGTGGGCGCTACGCCGTCACTCGCGAGGACGTACCTCGTGTCCCGAACGCCAGTGCAGGTACTGCTCGACCCGGTAGAGGATGAGTCCCCGCCACTGTCCGTCCGGCTTCTGCAGAACGGCCTGACCCAGCCGGGCCACCAGCGCCCTCGTGCAGCAACTTCCACCGTCCTGGGCTCATGGAGTGGGTCCACCCCATGTCCGGCTGACGGGGTTGTCCGCGCCAGTAGACGCAGGCGTGGGTGCAGCCCGTTAGGGGTTGACCGTCCAGCGGAACGGCACCTGCGAAGGCGTCCGGGACGCGGTTGAGGACCGAGCGGGCCTGCACCTCGTAGGAGGTCACGCCGCGGAACTGAGGCGTGTCGACGCGGCGGACGACCGCGCCTGCCAGGGGGAGCGGCAGGGCGGCGTCGGCCTCGCCCGGGGACTGCAGCGCCTGCCGCGCGGCGTCGCCGCCGAGACTCCGCCGAACGTCTCCGCCGAGCCACGGCCGGCTTCCCACTCCCGCGAAGACCCGGACGGCGTCGGCGACCTCCTGAGCCTGTGCGAGCGCCAGGCCGGGGCCGCCGAGCTTGACCACGAGCCCGGCGATGGCCGGGTCGGTCGCGGCGTCACGCAGCCCGTCGAGCAGTCGCGGCAGCGCCACCCGGTGCCGGGACCGCAGCCGGGCCAGCGGGTCGGCCGGCTCCTCCACCAGCGGCGGCTCCGTGAGGTCGAGCTCCAGCAGGACCGGGAACCAGCCGGGCAGCGCCGCCGCCAGGCCGCGGGGGAGCGGGAGAGGGGAGCCCCACGGACGGAGGCTAGGTGGTACGGGCCGGGCGGCGGCGCTGCCCGGGGATGCTGCGAGGGCACGGTTGCCGGTGCCGCAGAATCGGTCGTATGAGCACCGACACAGCGGCGCAGTGGGGGCGGGTCGCCGAGGACGGCACCGTCTACGTCCGGACGGCCGACGGCGAGCGGGCCGTCGGCTCCTGGCAGGCGGGCACCCCGGAGCAGGGCCTGGCCTTCTACGCCCGCCGGTACGCCGACCTGGCGATCGAGGTCGGTCTCCTGGAGCGTCGGCTGGAGGGTGGCGCGGGCGACCCCGCGGCCGTGGCCGCCACCGCCCGCCGGCTGCGCACCTCGCTGCCGACCGCCAACGTCGTCGGTGACCTCGACGCGCTGGACTCCCGGCTGGCTGCCGTCGAGGAGTCCGCCGGCGGGCGGCAGGAGGAGGCCCGCGCGGCCCGGCGGGAGCAGGCCGAGCAGGCCGCGAGCCGCAAGCAGGCGCTCGCCGAGGAGGCGGAGCGGCTCGCGGAGACCGCCGGCGCGACCGGTGCCCAGTGGACCGGCGCGCAGTGGAAGGAGGCCGGCGACCGGCTGCGGGCCATCGGTGACGAGTGGCGCGGCATCGTCGGGGCCGACAAGGCCGTCGACCGTCGGTTGTGGTTTCGGTTCGCGGGGGCGCGCGACGAGTTCGGCCGCTGGCGCGGCGCCCACTTCGCGGAGCTCGACGCCCAGCGCGAGACGGCCCGCACCCGTAAGGAGTCGCTGGTCGCGGAGGCGGAGGGCCTGGCCGGGTCGACCGACTGGGGGCCGACGAGCAACCGGCTGAAGGCGCTGATGACGGAGTGGAAGGCCGCGGGGCGCGCGAAGCGCGGCGACGACGACGTCCTGTGGGAGCGGTTCCGTGCCGCGCAGGACGCGTTCTTCGCCGCGCGGACCGCCGACGCGCTGGAGCGCGACGCCGAGCTGCGGGAGAACGTCGTGGCCAAGGAGGCCGCGCTGGTCGAGGCCGAGGCGATCGACCCGTCGACCGACCCCGACGCGGCGCTGCGTCGGCTGCGCGACGTCCAGGCGCGGTACGACGACGCGGGCCGCGTGCCCCGCGAGCTCGCGCCCGAGCTCGAGCGCCGCATGTGTGCCGTCGAGGAGCGCGTGCGCCGGGCCCAGGAGGCCAGGTGGGCACGCCGGAGCGAGTCGCCGTTCCTCGTGCGGCTGCGCGAGGCCGTCGCGGGCCTCGAGGCCAAGCTGGACAAGGCCCGGGCCGCCGGTGCCCGCGCCGACCAGATCGAGGCGCAGCTCGCCACGCAGCGGGCCTGGCTCGCCCAGGCGCAGGGCGGGGAGGGCGGCGGGCGCGGGTGAGCGGGCCACCCCGGTCGGCGGCGGTCGGGACCGCGGGGAAGGAACGCCCGGCTCAGGTCGGCCGTTCGGGTGACCGAGACTGGCCTGAGAGGTGCGAGTCCGGCGCCGGGTCTGTCCGCGGGCGCATCCGCGAGCGAACCTGGAGCGAAGACCTCTCGTCGAGCCGCGATCGGCCCGACCCGACCCACGACAGCCCGGAGTGCCCGAGCGTGCAGCCCCGCCCCACGGCCCTCGACCGTCCCCGCATCCCGACCCGGCATCGCCGGGCCCGGATGTCGCTGGCCGTGGCGGTGCTGGCCTCCGCCCTCGTGCCCCTCACGGCCGCGCCGGGCGCCGCCGCCGAGCGGCAGGCGTCCGCCCCGTCTCCCGCGTCCACCGGGACGGTCCCGGGGGGCGTCGAGGGCGTCGACACGCCGGAGCTGCGGCGCCTG
>JALYNA010000415.1 GCA_030773455.1 Actinomycetota bacterium | reverse complement strand
ACGTCCGGGCCGGGTGCATCGTGCCCCCGGGTGCCATTTGGTTACGCCTTCGCGGACCACCGCCCCGACTCCGGTCGGGGGCCTGGAGCCGCGTTGTGCATCTCGCCGCGAGGCGGCCGTCGCCCGGTCCGGACCCAGACAGTGCACGGACTCCCCGTCCCTGACGGGGGCTCCCGTGCCCCCTCCCGCCGACATGCCGCTTTCGCGCACCGCGCCTAGCGTGGTCGGTGTCACAGGCGGACAGAGGGAGCGAACATGGCCGATACGGTGCAGCACGGCTCCGGTACGGCGGTCGAGGAACCGCACAAGCTGCCGGTCAAGACCCTGGTCTCGGCCAGCATCGGCAACGCCGTCGAGTGGTTCGACTGGACGGTCTACGCGACCTTCGTCGTGTTCTTCGCCGGCCAGTTCTTCCCGGCCGAGAACGAGGCGCTCGCACTCATCGGGGCGACGTCGGCGTACGCGCTGGCCTTCTTCTTCCGGCCCCTGGGCGGCATCCTGCTCGGCCGGTTCGCCGACCTGCGCGGCCGCAAGGCCGGGATGCTGCTCACCATCCTGCTGATGGCCGGCGGCTCGATGGTGATCGCCATCCTGCCCACGTACGAGCAGGTCGGCTGGCTGGCGCCGGTGCTGCTGCTGCTTGCCCGCATCGCGCAGGGCATGTCACTGGGCGGTGAGGTGTCGAACGCGTCGGCCTACCTCGGCGAGATCGCCCCGCCGGCCCACCGCGGCAGATACTCCTCGTTCTTCTACATCTCCACCGGCTCGGCCCTGCTGGCCGCCTCGCTGCTGGGCGTGCTGCTGACCAGCGTGTTGAGTCAGGAGCAGCTGCAGAGCTGGGGCTGGCGGATCGCCTTCTTCATCGGCGGCCTGCTCGGCCTGGTCGGCATGTGGCTGCGCCGCTCGCTGGTCGAGACCGAGCAGTTCGAGGAGAACGCAGAGAAGGCCCGGGCGACGAAGCACCCGCTGCTGCAGACGATCAAGCACCACCCGAAGGCCGTGCTGCAGCTGTGCGCCTTCACCCTGCTGTCGACGTTCTCGTACTACACGTTCTTCAGCGCCTTGACGCCCTTCGCGATCACCTTCCGCGGTGCCGAGAAGACCGACGTCTTCATCGCCCTGTCGATCGGCACCGCGCTGTTCGTGGCGCTTTGCTACCCGTTCGGTGCGATGTCGGACCGGTTCGGGCGCAAGCCACAGATGCTGGTCTGGTCCGGCACGATGGCCGTGCTCATCGTGCCGCTGTCGTTCCTGGTGCAGGACAACCTGTTCTCGTTGATCGTGGTGTTCTGCACGGGCCTGGGCCTCTACGCCATGTTCGCCTCGATCGCCCCGGCGATCATGAGCGAGCTGTTCCCCACGGAGCTGCGGGCCACCGGCATCGGCGCTTGGTACAACCTCACCGTCGCGACCTTCGGCGGGACGGCTCCGCTGGTGATCACCTGGCTGTCCAACATGGGGCACCCGCTGTGGTTCTTCTGGTACGTCGCCGCCGGTGCCGCCATCGCCTTCGTGGTGATCCTCACGCTGCGCGAGACGAAGGGCACTGAGCTGCGCTGACCGGGCCGGGCTGAGCGCCTCGGCCGGCGGGACGCGGGCCTGCCCGGTCGGGCAGCTGCCCCGGGCGGCGCGCTCGGGCAGGGTGGCGGCGTGCCCGCCGTCGAGTTCGCGCGCCACCCGGCGACCTGGCTGGTGACGGCGTGGGCCTGGCCGCTGTGGCGGACGGTGCAGGCGACGGCCGCCGGGCCCTACACCCGCCGGGACGCCGAGCGGTGGGCCGAGTGCCTGGACCGGCCGCAGCTGGCCCGGCTGCCCGAGGCCGCACGCTTCGGTTGGCTGGTCGCCCGGCACCCGGAGTCCCGCTCGCTGGTGCACTACCGGCTCACCCCGCTGCCGGGCGCGGTCCGCGTGCTGTTCCGCGCGCTCTACCGCCCGCTGCCCACGCTGCACCTCAACTGCGCGGTGATCGGTCCGGGGCTGTTCATCGAGCACGGCTTCGCGACCACGCTGACCGCCCGCACCGTCGGCCGGGACTGCCGGGTCAACCAGCAGGTCACCGTCGGGCACACCGGACGCGGACAGCCGGTGATCGGCGACCGGGTGAGCATCGGGGCCGGCGCCGTCGTCGTCGGGCCGGTGACGGTGGGGGACGACGCCCGCATCGGCGCCAACGCCACCGTCGTCCGCGACGTGCCGCCGGGCGCGGTCATGCTCGCCCCGGAGGCCGTGGCCAGGTAGTGGCCGCCGCGCGGTCGGCCGCAGGACACGATCATCGGCGGGTGGTTCTTCGACACGCCGACATGGACAGCCGACCGCCGATGATCAACGGGGGAGGACGTCAGAGCATGGTGCGGAGGCGCTCGCGGCGGGCGCGGAGCACGTCGACCGACGCCGAGGCCGACGGGGGACCGGGCACGGACTTGCGCAGCTCGGTGTGCACGACCGCGTGCGGTGTCGAGGTCTTGGCCGACACCCGGCTGACCAGCCGGTTGATCTCCCGCCGCAGCTCGGCGGCATCCCGCCAGGAGCGGCCGGCGTCGTCCTCGTCGGGGTGGTCCTTGACCAGCGGCAGCTCGCCGGTGTCGTCGTCGGCGTGGGCCCGCTGGGCGATGCGCACCCGCAGCTCGTCGTCCCGCTTGGCCAGCAGCGAGGCGGTCTGCTCCGGGGTCAGCAGGCCGGGGATGCCGAGGAAGTCCTCCTCCTCCGCGGCCAGCGGCTCGGCGGCCGGACGGCCCTCGCCGGTGTGCGCGGTGCCGCTGTGCAGCACGTGCGCGAAGCGGGCGTCGGCCTCCAGGGCCTCGAACTGCTTCATCGTGACCGGCTCGCGCTCCTTGGGCGGCAGCGGCTCGAGGTCCAGCTCGTCGCCCTGCACCGTCTTCGGCGGCGGCATCACGTGGTTGCGCTGCTCCTCCATCGAGGCGGCGAGGCTCAGCAGCGGCCGGACGGCGGGGAGGAACACCGTCGCCGACTCGTGCGAGGCGCGGGCGCGGACCACGCGGCCGACGGCCTGGGCGAAGAACAGCGGCGTCCGGTAGGAGGTCATCCAGGCCAGGACGGCGGCCCGCGGGACGTCGACGCCCTCGGAGATCATCCGCACGCAGACGGCGATCCGGGCCGACCCGGTGGCGAAGCGCTCGATCTTCTTCGACGCCTTGGGGTCGTCGGAGAGGATCAGCTCGGGCGCCTTGCCGGTCACCCGGCGGACGATCTTGGCGTAGGCGCGGGCGTCGTCCTGGTCGCTGGCGAGGATCAGCCCGGCGGCGTCGGGCATGCCGCCCTCCTCGCGCAGGTGGGTGATCCGGTCGTCCATGGCCGCGATCACGTGCGGCACCCACTGGCCCCTGGGGTCCAGCGCGGTGCGCCAGGCCTGCATCTCCACCGAGCGGGTGCCGGCCTCGGACAGCGAGGCGGCGACCACCTCGCCGGCGGAGTTCCGCCAGCGCGAGGTGCCGGTGTAGGCGGCGAAGACGACGGGGCGGACGACGTTGTCGGCCAGTGCCTCCTTGTACCCGTAGGTGTAGTCCGCGCGGCTGACCAGGCCCATCCCGGCCTCGCCGCCGTCGGCCTCGAAGCCGTCCTCCTCGTAGCGGACGAAGGGGATGCGCTCGTCGGGTTTGGTGCGGAACGGCGTCCCGGTCAGGCACAGCCGGCGGGCGGCGAAGCCGAAGGCCTCCTCGACGGCCTCGCCCCAGGACAGGCCGTCGCCGGCGTGGTGCACCTCGTCGAGGATGACCAGCGTCTTGACCGCGGTGGACCGGGCGGCGTGCAACATCGGCTTGCCGGCGACCTGCGCGTAGGTGGTCACGTAGCCCCGGGTGCCGGCGCGCACCGGGCCGACGGCGTTGGTCAGCCCCGGGTCCAGGACGATGCCCATCCGGTCGGCGGCGTCGGCCCACTGCAGCCGCAGATGGTCGGTGGGGCAGACGACGACCACGCGGGCGACCTCGCGCCGCTGCAGGAGCCGGGTGGCCAGGGTGAGGGCGAAGGTCGTCTTGCCGGCGCCCGGGGTCGCGGTGACGAGGAAGTCCTTCGGGGACTGCTGCTCGTACGCCTCCAGCGCGGCCTGCTGCCAGGCCCGGAGCGGTCGGCTGGTCCTCTGCGGGGCGACCGCCTCCGCGCGTGCTGCACTCGCCATGTCGAGGGCCATCCTGCCTGCGCGGCGGGCAACACGCCCAACCGGCGACCTCCCGCGTGTGCCGCGCGGAACGACGTATGGCGGCCGTCGACGGGCCGCTGACCTGCACGGCGTCAACGGGCAGGCGGTGGTGTGGCGATCGTCTCGCGCGTTGCGTTCGCCCAGATGCCCCTTCAGTCAGGACGGCGCGACGACCGGCAGCCCCGCGTCGGCGGCTGCCCGTGCGAGTCGCTCGTCGTAGACCACGAAGGCGTCGAGGGCGGGGCCGAGGCTCAGGGCCGTCGCCAGGTGGAGGGCATCCACGCTGAGCAGCGACGGCGGTCCGAGGTCCGCGGCCGACTCGAGCAGGTCCCGGGTGATCGGGACGAGGTCGACACCGGCGAGCACGGTTCGTGCGCCGGGGATGGCGGTGGCGTCGGTCCGGGCGACGGCGCGGACGACCTCGACCCGAACCAGATCGCTGGCCACGACAGACAGCGGCATTCGAGCCGCCAGCCATGTCTCCAGCGCCGCGGACTCCGGTTCGTCCAGCACCAGCTTGACGAGGGCCGAGGAGTCGAGGGTGATCACAGCCGCTCAGCGCGTTGTTCGTCGAGAGCCTCGGCCGTGCTCGGTGCCCCCGGCGGTGGGGTGATCCGGGGAGGGAAACCGAAGGGCGCACTGGCCGGGATCAGGCGTCCATCGGCGATGAGCCGTTCGCGGGCGGTGGCCGCAGGCGAGGGTGGGGCCAGGACGGCCACCAGCTCTCCGCGCTCGGTCACCTCGACCGTTTCGCCTGCCTTCACCAACGCCAGGTACCGGCTGGCGTTCTGGCGCAGCACGCACCCCGATCCGGGTCATGCCGCGACCGAGCACTGCTTGTGCTACTGGTCTGGGGCGCACTGTCGACCCCTTGAGTGGAGTCCCACGGGCGCAGGAACCGCGCCGTGGCACTCCACCTCCGCGGTCAGTCGGCGGGCTCGTCCACCCAGCCCGGGCCGTTGACCTCGTCGGGCCCGGCCAGGTCGGCGGCGTCGACGATCGTGTACGCGTAGCCCTGCTCGGCCAGGAAGCGCTGCCGGTGGGCGGCGTACTCGGCGTCGAGGGTGTCGCGGCTGACCACGGTGTAGAAGTGCGCCTGCCG
>JALYNA010000414.1 GCA_030773455.1 Actinomycetota bacterium | reverse complement strand
GTGATGCCGACGTAGGCCAGCCGGCGCTCCTCCTCCAGCTCGCGCGGGTCGCCGAGGGCGCGCAGGTGCGGGAAGACGCCGTCCTCCATGCCGGTGAGGAAGACGACCGGGAACTCCAGGCCCTTGGCCGTGTGCAGCGTCATCATCGTGACGACACCGGCCTCGTCCCCGGCGACGGGGATCGAGTCGGCGTCGGCGACCAGCGAGACCTGCTCGAGGAAGTCGGTGACCGAGCCGCCGGGGTTGGCTGCCTCGAACTCCGCGGCCACCGAGATGAGCTCGTTGAGGTTGTCGACGCGCCCCTCGTCCTGCGGGTCGGTGCTGACCTCCAGCTCGGCGAGGTAGCCGGTGCGGTCGAGGATGCTCTCCAGCAGCGCGGCCGGCCCCGAGCCGGTCTCGACCAGCTGCTCGAACTCCTCCAGCAGCGCGACGAACTCCTGGATCGCCTTGAGCGACCGCGGCGCCAGCATGGTGACCTCCGAGCAGCGGCGCAGCGCGCTGGCGAAGGCGATCCGCTCCCGGTCGGCGAAGCCCTCGATGCAGGACTCGGCCTTGTCGCCGATCCCACGCTTAGGCACGTTGATCACCCGGCGCAGGCTGACGACGTCGGCCGGGTTGGCCACCAGCTTGAGGTAGGCCAGCGCGTCGCGGATCTCCTTGCGCTCGTAGAAGCGCACCCCGCCGACGACCTTGTAGGGCATGCCGACGCGGATGAACACCTCCTCGAAGACGCGGGAGGCGTTGTTGGTGCGGTAGAAGACCGCGATGTCCCTGGGCCGGGCCCGGCCCTCGTCGACCAGCGCGTCGATCTGCTCGGCCACCCAGGCGGCCTCGTCGTGCTCGTTCTCGGCGACGTAGCCCTCGATCAGCTCGCCGTCACCGGCGTCGGTCCACAGGTTCTTGGGACGGCGGCCGGTATTCTTGGCGATGACCTGGTTGGCCGCCTTGAGGATGCGCTGCGTGGAGCGGTAGTTCTGCTCCAGCAGGATCGTCGTGGCCCGCGGGTAGTCGCGCTCGAACTCGTCGATGTTGCGGATCGTCGCGCCGCGGAAGGCGTAGATCGACTGGTCGGCGTCCCCGACCACGCACAGCTCGGCCGGCGGCACCGGCCCCTGCCCCGTGCCGACCAGCTCGCGGACCAGCACGTACTGCGCGTGGTTGGTGTCCTGGTACTCGTCGACCAGCACGTGCCGGAAGCGGCGGCGGTAGTGCTCGGCGACGTCCGGGAAGGCCTGGAGCAGGTGCACCGTCGTCATGATCAGGTCGTCGAAGTCCATGGCGTGCGCCTCGCGCAGCCGCCGCTGGTAGAGCCGGTAGACCTCGGCGAGCACCTTCTCCGGCGCGGTCGACGGGACGTAGCCCTCCTCGTCGACCAGCTCGTTCTTCAGGTTGGACACCTGGGCGGCCAGGCTACGGCCGGGGTACCGCTTGGCGTCCAGGTCCAGATCGCGGGCGACCATCGTCATGAGCCGGACCGAGTCGCCCTGGTCGTAGATCGTGAACGACGACTTCAGGCCGAGCTTGGCGGCCTCGGCGCGCAGGATGCGCACGCACATCGAGTGGAACGTCGACACCCACATCGCCCGGGCGCGGGGCCCGACGAGGGCGGCGACCCGCTCCTTCATCTCCCCGGCGGCCTTGTTGGTGAAGGTGATCGCCAGGATCTCGCCGGGCTGCGCACCGCGGGCGCCGAGCAGGTAGGCGATCCGGTGGGCCAGCACCCGCGTCTTGCCGGAGCCAGCCCCGGCGACGATGAGCAGGGGGCCGCCCTCGTGGACGACGGCCTGCCGCTGCGGCCCGTTGAGGCCGGCGAGCATGCGCTCCAGCTCCCGCCCCATCTGACCGGAGGCCGAACGCTGGAGGGACGCGGCGCCGGGGAGGGCCTGCTGCACGCTGCTCATGGGGACACCACTGTAGTTCGGACGGGTGCCACGCCCCGCCGTCCCGGACCGCCGTCCACAGGGTCCCGCTGGCTCCCCCCGTCGTCCCTGTGGCAGACTCCTCGCCGTGCTGCTCGCCACCGTGAGCTTTTACTACGGCCACCGGGATCCGGTGTCCGTCACCGCTGGCTGAGCAACCGCCACAACAGACGCCCCGGGCCCGAGGAGCCCGGGGCGTTTCTCGTTCCCGGGGGTCCGACGGCCACCGCCCCGCCCCGGAGGAACCCCATGACTGCCACGCTGGACACCCCCGTTACCGCCGTCCCCGCCGACGAGCGCATCGCCGAGCTGCGCGGGCAGATCGACGACTGCGACGCGGAGATCATCGCGCTGGTGCAGCGCCGGCTGGCCGTGTCGCAGGAGATCGGCGAGCTGCGCCGCGCCTCCGGCGGCACGCGGCTCTCCCTCGCCCGCGAGCAGCAGGTGCTCGCCCGCTTCCAGGCCGCCCTGGGCCGGGACGGCGCCGCACTCGGCATGATGCTGCTGCGCCAGGGCCGCGGCCGCCTCTGAAGAAGGACCGCGTCCTCCCCACCCTTCGCACGCTCAGGGCGGGGCCCGGGACGGGGCCACCCTCGCCCCCCGCAGCTCGCGAGCTCGCAGCGGGACCCGGCAAGCGGGCAAGACCGCCGATCTCGCCGCCAGCGGAGGGCATCCGGCGGCGCCCGCGCCGCCGACCTAGGCTCGCGCGGGTGACCTCCGCGCAACCCCGGAAGCCGGCCGCACACGTAGAGCGCGCGCTGTGCGTGCTCGCCCACCCCGACGACGTCGACTTCGGCAGCGCCGGCACCGTGGCGACCTGGACGTCGGCCGGCACCGAGGTCACCTACCTGATCGTCACCGACGGCGACGCCGGCGGTTTCGACGACACCCCGCGCGAGCGGATGGGCCCGCTGCGACGCGCCGAGCAGGAGGCGGCGGCCAAGGCGGTCGGCGTGACGGACGTGCGCTTCCTCGGATACTCCGACGGCCGGCTGGAGCTGACCCTCGACCTGCGCCGCGACATCAGCCGGGTGATCCGCCAGGTACGCCCGCAGCGGGTGCTGACCAGCTCACCGGAGCGGATGTGGGACCGGATCGGCACCAGCCACCCCGACCACATGACCGTCGGCGAGTCCACGCTGCGCGCCGTCTACCCCGACGCCCGCAACCCCTTCGCCTTCCCGGAGCTGCTCGCCGACGAGGGCCTGGCGGCCTGGACGGTGTCCGAGGTGTGGCTGGGCGCCAGCCCGCGCGCCGACCACGTCGTCGACGTCACCGACGTCGTCGAGCTGAAGTTCGCCGCGCTCAAAAGCCACCTCACCCAGGTGAGCCACATCGACGACCTGGAGCAGTTCGTCACCGACTGGATGCGCCAGACCGGCCGCCGCCTGGGCCTGCCCGAGGGCCGCCTCGGCGAGGCCTTCCACGTGGTGCACACGGCGTGATGGGAGAGGTGACCCCGCCCTGCGAGGCGCGTCTCCGGAGCGGGGGCCGGAGGCTCCCCGACGGTGGCGCGGGAAGGGCTCCACGCAGGAGGGGGACGGCACGTGGCCGCGGTGTCGGCCGGTAGGCCGACGGTGTCAGAACGTGTTGAGTAAGGGTGGTGACATACGCGGCCGGGTCGGTGAGGGTGAGGCATGGGCTCTTCCCCGGCCTACCCCTCGGACCTGACCGATGCGCAGTGGGCGCTGATCGAGCCGCTGATGCCGGTGCTCAGCACCCGCGGGCGTGGCACCCGCGGCGGCCGCCCGGCCAAGTACTCCCGCCGCCGGATCGTTGACGCGATCCTGTACCTGGATCGGACGGGCTGTTCGTGGCGGCAGCTGCCGCCCGACTTCCCCCCGTGGGAGACCGTCTACTACTACTTTCAGCGCTGGGCGGCTGACGGGACCACCGACCGGATCCACGACGCGCTGCGCGACGCCGCGCGTGATGCCGCTGGCCGCGATCCGGCCGCGTCGGCCAGCGCGGTGGACTCCCAGACGGTGCCCGGCGCGGCGACCGTGGGCAAGGCCACGCGCGGCTATGACGCGGGCAAGAAGGTCAACGGCCGCAAGCGGCACCTGGTGGTCGACACCATGGGCCTGCTCATTG
>JALYNA010000413.1 GCA_030773455.1 Actinomycetota bacterium | reverse complement strand
GAGAACTACGCCAGCCCCGCCGTGCTGCTGACGATGGGCAACTGGCTGTCGGACAAGTACGCCGAGGGCACCGTCGGGCACCGCTTCTACGCCGGCTGCCAGAACGTCGACACCGTCGAGGCGCTGGCCGCCGAGCACGCCCGCGAGCTGTTCGGCGCCCCGCACGCCTACGTCCAGCCGCACTCGGGCATCGACGCCAACCTGGTCGCCTTCTGGGCGGTGCTGGCCTCCCGCGTGGAGTCCCCGGCACTGGAGAAGGCCGGGGTGCGGCACGTCAACGAGCTGACCGACTCCGACTGGGCCGCGCTGCGCCGCCAGCTGGGCGACCAGCGGATGCTGGGCATGTCCCTGGACGCCGGCGGCCACCTCACCCACGGCTTCCGCCCCAACATCAGCGGCAAGATGTTCGAGCAGTCCTCCTACGGCACCGACCCGGCCACCGGGCTGCTGGACTACGACGCCGTCCGCGCTCGGGCCCGGGAGTTCCGGCCGCTGATCCTCATGGCCGGCTACTCCGCCTACCCGCGCCGCGTCGACTTCGCCCGGATGCGCGAGATCGCCGACGAGGTGGGTGCCACGCTCGTCGTCGACATGTCGCACTTCGCCGGCCTGGTCGCCGGCAAGGTGCTCACCGGCAACTTCGACCCGGTGCCGCACGCGCACGTCGTCACGACCACGACGCACAAGTCGCTGCGCGGCCCCCGCGGGGGCATGGTGCTTGCCCAGCCGGAGTACGCCGACGCCGTCGACCGCGGCTGCCCGATGGTGCTCGGCGGCCCGCTGCCGCACGTCATGGCCGCCAAGGCCGTCGCCTTCGCCGAGGCCCGCCAGCCCGCCTTCGCCGGGTACGCCCAGCGCGTGGTCGACAACGCCGTCGCCCTCGCCGAGGGGCTGACCCGGCGCGGCGCGACGCTGGTCACCGGCGGCACCGACAACCACCTGGTCCTCATCGACGTCTCCGGCTTCGGCCTCACCGGCCGCCAGGCGGAGTCCGCGCTGCTGGACGCCGGGGTCGTCACCAACCGCAACTCCGTGCCGGCCGACCCGAACGGCGCCTGGTACACCTCCGGCATCCGGCTGGGCACCCCGGCGCTGACCACCCGCGGCTTCGGGGCCGAGGACTTCGACCGCACCGCCCAGCTGATCGTCGACGTCCTTTCCGCCACGACGCCGACCGCCACCCGCGACGGATCGCCGTCCAAGGCCCGGTACGCCACCGCCGACGGCCTGGCCGACCGGACCCGCGCCGCGGCCGCCGAGCTGCTGGACCGCCACCCGCTCTACCCGGGCCTCGACCTGGCCTGAACGGGGTACTCACCGACGAGATCGGGGATCCCGTGGCGATCTGGAGCTGATCGCCACGAGATCGCCGATCTCGCGTGTGAGCTGCCGGAGTGGTCGATGTGACGGGTGAACCCGTCACACCCGCCGACGCCCCGCGTGTACGGCCGGCGCGGCCCCGGCGCGCTCCTACACTCGGGCCCGTGGACACCGCCGTGACCGACCCCGTGGTCGGCCTCGTCCTCGAGGGGCGATACCTGCTAGAGGAGCGCCTCGCCCGGGGCGGGATGTCCACCGTCTACGCCACCACCGACCTGCGGCTGCACCGCACCGTCGCGGTCAAGGTCATGGCCGAGCACCTGGCGCACGACCCGACGTTCGTCGACCGGTTCACCCGCGAGGCGCGCGCCGCGGCCATGCTCAGCCACCCCAACGTCGTCTCGGTCAGCGACCAGGGCAGCGACCAGGGCCTGGTGTTCCTGGTCATGGAGCTCGTCCGCGGCCGCACGCTGCGCGACCTGCTGCAGGCCCGCGGCCGGCTGACCGTCGGGGAGGCCTTCGCCGTCCTGGAGCCGGTGCTGTCCGGGCTGACCGCGGCCCACCGGGCCGGCATCGTGCACCGCGACATCAAGCCCGAGAACGTGCTCATCGGCGCCGACGGCGTGGTGAAGGTCGCCGACTTCGGCCTGGCCCGCGCGCTGACCGGCACCGGGCAGACCAGCCACACCGGTGGCGTGCTCATCGGCACCGTCGCCTACCTCTCCCCCGAGCAGCTCGAACGCGGCAAGGCCGACGCCCGCAGCGACGTCTACGCCGCCGGGGTCGTGCTCTTCGAGATGCTCACCGGCCACCCCCCCTACGGCGGCGACACTCCGCTGGCGGTGGCCTACCAGCACGTGCACCACGACATGCCGGCCCCGTCGGCCGAGGTGCCGGGGCTGCCGTGGGAGGTCGACGAGCTGGTCGCGCGCACCACCCGGCGCGACCCGGCCGTCCGCCCGCTGGACGCCGGCGCGTTCCTCGCCGACCTCGAGGACGTGCGCGACGACCTGGGCATCCAGCGCGTGCCGGTGCCCACCGGCCGCAGCACGGCCGGCCCGGAGACGCTGCGGCCGACCAACCGGCCCGGCCGCCCCCCGCGGCACCCCAGCGACCCGGTCGACCCACGCACCGAGGTCCTCGGGTCGGGCGGCAGCCGGCCCGGCCGCGGCGGCCGCACGTCGATGCTGCCGGGCACCGTCCCCGGCCCCACCACCGACCTGCGGCTGCACCGCACCGTCGCGGTCAAGGTCATGGCCGAGCACC
>JALYNA010000412.1 GCA_030773455.1 Actinomycetota bacterium | reverse complement strand
GCCGAGCACCGCCGAGCTGCCGGCCGGTGCCGCGGCACCTCGGCGGCTGCTGGTCCCCGCGGCCGCGCTGCTCGTCGGCGTCGGGCTCGGCGTGGGAGCGCTGCAGGTCGTCGGTGGTCAGGACGCCGGGACGCCGGTGGCCGTGGCCGACACCCCCGCCCCGACGACTCCCCCGGTGGAGCCGGTCGCCGCGCTCGTGGTCACCGCGGCCGACCACGTCGGGCGCCCGGTCGAGGAGGTCGAGGCCGAACTCGCGGCGCTGGGCCTCTGGGTGCAGCGAGAGACGGCAGAGCGATCCGACGTCCCCCTGGGTCAGGTGGTCGAGATCGGACCGGTCGGTGCCCTGGCCCCCGGCGACCTGGTCACGCTGACCGTCGCGGTCGCCCCGCCGGCACCGGCGCCCGCGCCCGTGCCGGCGCCGGTCGTGCCCGAGCCTGCACCGGCGCCCGTCGTCCCCGAGGTCGCCCCGGCTCCGGTCGCTCCGGTTCCGGTCGCGCCTGATCCTGCTCCGGTCCCCCCGGCTCCGCAGCTGGTCCCGCCTGCTCCGGAGCCGGTCCCCGTGCCCGCCGGGGACGAGGAGGACGACGAGCAGGCCTCGGGCAAGGGCAAGGGCAAGAGCAAGAGCGAGGGCTGGGAGAAGCGGGGAAAGGGCCGCGGCTGACCCCGCGGCTCAGCTCCGGCTGCGGCTGGGGGCCACCCAGAGCGCGGCACCCAGGGCGGCCAGCGCGGCGGTGAGCACGAAGCCGCGGTCGCTGTCGACGCGCGGTAGCACGACGAGCACCCAGAACACGGCCACGCCGGTGAGTCCGCCGGCGGCCACCTTCCACGCCGAGTCCGGGCGCAGCCGGGCGGCGGGCAGGAGTCGGCCGGCGAACGGCAGCGCCCCGAGGAGGGCGGCGAGGGTCGCGAAGACCGACCCCAGCGTCACCGTTGACCACAGCCTCGCCTCGCCGAAGCCCAGCGTCAGACCGAGCTGGAGCAGCAGGAACGACAGCGCGGCCAGGCCGGTGCCGAGGAGGACGGCCTGCTCCTGCGCGGAGCGCGGCGCTCGCGGCGTCCGGGCCGGGCGGGGGCTCTCACCCGCAGTGAGGGGCAGGCCGAGGGGGTGCTCGGAGGCGTCCGCCGGTGGCGGGGCGCCGGCCGCGGGCAGGCCGGGCAGCGAGCCGACCGGGCCGGTCGGCTGGACCCCGCCGGGCAGCGGCGCGGCGTCCACCCGCGGCAGCTGCTGCGTGCCGGTCGCGGTGGCGCCTGCGGGAGCCACCGCGATCTCCTGCGTGCCCGACTCGGCCGTGTCCTGGGGCGCCGGCGGCTCGGGGGTGGTGGGACTCGGCTGCGTCACGGTTCCTCCTCGCTCGGGACGCGGGCGCGCACCGGTTCGGCCGTGGACCGGGGGCCGTCCCCGCACGGTAGTGGCGGGGCGTTCCGGGTCCGGGCAGGAAACGCGGGCGGCCGCGCAGCTCACTAGGGTCGGCCGGGTGGCCGTGCGCGCAGGGATCGTCGTCACCGGTACCGAGGTGCTCACCGGCCGGGTCAGCGACCGCAACGGCCCCTGGCTGGCCGAGGAGCTGCGCCGCCTCGGCGTGGACGTCGGCACCGTGGTCGTCGTCGGCGACCGGCCCGAGGACCTGCGGAACGCGCTGCACTTCCTCGCCGGCGAGGACGTCGTCCTCACCACCGGCGGGCTGGGCCCGACGGCGGACGACCTGACCGCCGCGGTCGTCGCCGACGTGCAGGGCCGGCCGTCGTCGGTCGACCCGGAACTGGAGCGGCAGATCGCCGAGGTCGTCGAGCGGCTCATGGCCCGCCGCGGCTGGCATGCCGACCCGAAGGCGACGGCGGCCGGCGTCCGCAAGCAGGCGCTCGTGCCCGACGGGGCCACGGTGCTGCCACCGGTGGGGACGGCGCCGGGCCTCGTCGTCCCCCCGGCGGAAGGCCGGGACGGGCCGGTCGTCGTCGTCCTGCCCGGGCCGCCGTCGGAGCTGCAGGGGATGTGGCCGGCGGCGCTGGCCGCCGAGCCGGTGCAGCGTGTCCTGGCCGGCCGCAGCGAGCTGCGCCAGAAGACGCTGCGGCTGTGGGGGACCCTCGAGTCGCAACTGGCGGCGACGCTGCGGCAGCACGACTTCCCCGGCCTGGAGGTCACTACGTGCCTGCGGGACGGCGAGCTGGAGATCGTCACCCGCTACCGGCCCGACGCGCAGCCGGAGTACGACCGGCTGGCCGGGGCGGTGCGAGAGGCGCACGGGCCGCAGCTGTTCTCCACCGGCCCGACCGTGGACGACCTGGTGGCGTCGGCCCTCGCCGACCGCGGGATGACGATCGCGACGGCGGAGTCGTGCACCAGCGGGCTGCTGGTGGCGCGGTTGACCGAGGGGGCCGGGTCCTCGGCGTGGGTCCTGGGCGGGGTGGCGTCGTACGCCAATTCGGCCAAGGAGGCGATGGTCGGCGTCCCGCCGGAGATGCTGGCCCAGCACGGTGCGGTGAGCAGCCAGGTCGCGGCGGCGCTGGCTGAGGGGGCGCGGTCCCGCTTCGGCGCGGATGTGGGGGTCGGCATCACCGGGATCGCCGGTCCGGGCGGCGGTTCCGCGGAGAAGCCGGTCGGGACCGTCCACCTGTGCGCTGTCGGCCCGGACGGGCGGCAGCCGCGATCCGTCGTCCTACCCGGCTCCCGGTCGGCCGTGCGGCACCGATCGGTCACCCTGGCGATGCACCTGCTGCGCCAGCTGCTGCTCGGCGGGCCGCCGGCATGACCACGCTGACCCTGCACGCGACCGGGCCGGAGGCGCCGGCCGAGGTCTGGGAGCGCTACGCCGTCCCCGCCCGGTGGCCGCAATGGGCGCCGCAGATCACCGGCGTCCAGCTGCCGGTCGCCCGGCTCGCCGCCGGGGTGCGCGGGTGGGTGCGCGGGCCGGTTGGGGTGACGCTGCCGCTCGTCGTGCAGACGGTGGACGAGGCGGCGCGGCAATGGTCGTGGACGGTGTCGGCCGGCCCGGTGCGGCTGCACCTGCACCTGCTGCACTGGGTCACCGAGGGTCCCGACGGCGGCAGCACCACCGGGCTGCGGGTCACGGGCCCGGCGCCGGTCGTGGTCGGCTACGCGCCGCTGGCCCAGCTCGCGATCGGCCGGCTGGTCCGCCCGCTCACCTCACCCCGCCGACCCGGCCGCTCGTAGACCGGCACCGGGACGCCGACCGGGGTCACGTCCTCCCGGTGGACGCGGAAGCCCAACCGCGTCGCCAGCGTCCTGCTCGTCCGTTGTCCGGGCGGACGACCGCGGTGAGGCGGTCCAGCCCGAGCTCGCCGGCCGAAGAGCGTCCTCACGGCCGGTGTCAAGTCCTACCGAGAATCTGTGGACGAGTCGCTGACCTGCGG
>JALYNA010000411.1 GCA_030773455.1 Actinomycetota bacterium | reverse complement strand
AAGCGCGGCCCGCAGATGCAGACGGTGATGAACATGGTCACCGCGCTCGGCGGCTGAGTTCTCGCCGAGGCGCTCACCGGGCCGGCCGCGGCCCGAGCCGGTGAGCTCGTCGGCACCCGGGACGTCGGAGAACAGCCACGGGTGTGATGGGCGTCCCTTGCCGGATGACGCTCACCGACCCGTTGCGCTCTAGGACGACGCACTGCAGCTCGCCGAGGTTGCGGATTGGCGGTACGGCGTCGACCAGCGGGGATGAGGTGGGCGACATCCTGTCAGCGCGTCGATGGCCCAGACGTCCGGCGACCGCTCAGAACTCCGATTCGAGGTGACTCCGGAGCTCCTCGGCGTCCCACGTGGGCGGCGGCATGATGCGGCGGATGGCCAGCAGCGGCTGGGCCGGGTCCTGGACGTCTGAGAGCTGGAAGGCCGCCCGGTAACCCGCGGCGCCGGCACGCGAGAGAGCCTGTTGCGACCAAGCGCCATAGGGGTAAGCCATCAGGTCGACGGGATGGCCGAGGATGGCGGCAAGCTGTGCTTTCGGCTCGTCAACCTGCGTTTCCCACTGGTCGGCGGTGAGCCGGTCCATCCGCTGGTGGTCCCAGCTGTGGGTCCCGATGGTCATGCTGGCCTGGTCGAGTTCCCGGAGTTGGTCCTCGCTGAGCCAATTCGGCTTGTTCAGCACGACGGTCATCGGAAAGAAGGTGCCCGGGAAGCCGTACTGGGTGAGCGCCGGAAGGGCGACGGAATGGTGAGTTACGGATCCGTCATCGAAGGTCAGGAGCACCGGCCGGTCGGGGAGACCGGTGCCGAACTGCAGGTGGTCCACGAGCGCGTCAGCGGTGATCGGGGTGTAGTCGCCGTCGCGGAGTGCCTGCAGTTGGGCGGTGAACACCGGTGGTGGCGTGATGATCGTGCGCGCGTAGTCGCTGTCGTCGGCGCGGAAGTCCCGCAGCTGGTGGTAGCACAGTACCGGCACCGTGGAGCGGGACAGAATCTCCTTCGCGCTGCTCGGGGTAGGTGGCGGGCTGGCAGGCGCCGTCGCGCTGGGCCTCCCAGCCGGAGTGGGCGCGGAGCTTGCGGTGCCGACGGCCGAGGGGCCGGCCGAGCGTGAGCATCCGGACAGCACGGCCGAAGCGGCCGCGGCCAGGAAAGTGCGCCTGCGCATACCGGTGAGGGTATGGCCCCAGCGGATCCGGGCGGCGCCGGACATCCGTGCCCCACTCCGCACTGCGTCCGCCGTCCGGTACGACGACGTCAGCGGTGCCCCTCCAGTTGCTCGACTTCGGCACCGCCCGGCTGGCGTGCCCCTCATGGTCACGTGCAGCCGCAGTCACGCGCGCCAGGACTCCCGTCGGTTTGCTTCCGCGGTCAGGAGTGGCGTGCTTCCGTGGTTCCGATCGGCGCGTCGCTGGTGTCAGATGCCGCGCGGTCGGGGGCCCGTAGCGCCTGCCGGCGAACCCCGACCCCGTGGCGGAAGGCGATGTCACGGCCGAACGGATCGTCCCGAGTGTGGGGACGAGGTGAGTGCGCGCAATAGTCCGTAGAGGTCCTTGGTGGCCTGCTTGCGGTCGCTCGCTCCGAGGCCCTTCTCGGTCCAGTCCTCGAGCCAGGCGGCGATCGTCACGGAGGCGGCGTCCTTGACCGGTGCTCCGGGGTCCTGTGCGCGGTCCGGACGCTGGTGCAGCATGAGGCCGTGACAGCGACGGCCAACCGGGCGGACCAGGGCGTCCGGTCGCGCCCAAACGGCTCGGGAGCGGCGCCGACGCTGCTGCTGGTCACCCTCGGTGCCTTCGTCGAGGGCGTCGCGCTGGAGGTGGCCGCCGGCGCCGGCCGCATCGTCAACCCGTTCTTGCCGGTCATCATCGGCACGGCACTGCTGGACGCCGTGCTGGGGCATCTGGTCGCCCGCCGGCACGCCGGTCACCCGGTCGCCCGCGTGCTGCAGCTGGCCGGCCTGCTCGGCGCGGTGGTCGTGCTCGCGGGCGGGCACGCCAACGCGGCTCTGTTCGGTCCGCTGCCCGACACCGGCGCGACGCTGACGCTGTGGCTGAGCCGCTGGCTGTGGGTGCCGTCCGCAGCCGTGGCGACCCTCGGGGCTACCGGCTGTTCCTGAGCCCCAAGACGGTGCGCAACGTGGTCTCGTCGATCTTCGGGAAGTTGCGGACCTCGGACCGGGTGCAGGTGGTGCTCCGGGCGCGCGAGGCTGGATTCAGCGGGGAGGAGGCGGCACGCCGGGCGCGTCCGGGACGGTCCCGGAATGACCGGGACCACGATCCCTTCCTCGGCGGACGTCGGTCGCCGGAGGCTGCCGGCATGACCGAGAATCTGACCCGGAACACCACAACCGACGCCGTTCCCGCAGGGCGGGTGCGGCGCGTCGCCTTCACCGCCGTCGCGGCTCTCGCGGCGCTCTTCACGTCCATGCTCCACCATCGGATCGCTCGGCCAGATCGTGGCCGGCGAGAGACCGGACGGCGTTCCCGCCACGGCCGACGACCGCCTGGCCTTCCTGGTGCACGTGCCCTGGCTCGCCCTCGGCTGGTGCGCGGCTTTAGTCGCCCTGCTCCGGCAGGCCGAGCGCCGCATCGACGCCTACCAGCAGACCCTGGCCATGCTCGCCGGCCTCTACCTCGCCGGGTTGGTGCTGGCCCGCAAGAGTGACCCGGTCTTCTACGTCGGTTCGGCCTGGTGGTGCTGCTGCTGGGGGTGCTGCACCCGGCGCGCCGGGCCGTCTGCCGCCCGGGTGCCGGCGGGATCTCCCCGGTGCTCGTGCCGCTTGCGCTGCTCATCGCGGTGCCCTGCACGCTCTACGCCATCGACATGGTCGACCGGCAGCAGCACGCCGGACCCGCGGGGACTTTCTACCTGGGGATCGCAGCGACGGCCCTCGCCGTGCCGTTGGTCGGTCTGGTCGCCGGGCTGCGGGCACCGGGCTGGCGGCTGCCACTCTGGGTCACCGGCGGCATGCTCGCCCTGCTGGCGGGAACCGGTGCGGCGGCCGACCCGGCGGCGCCGGCCGTCCCGCCGACGGCCTGGGCGTTCGCCGGCCTCGTCGCCGCGGCCCCGTTCGTCGGGCTGGGGAGTTGGAGGGCCGGCGCCGGCCCCGTGGCTCCCGTCCGGCCTCGCCGGCGGCCCTCGACCACGCCCCCTTATCGCTGACACGTCGCGATGCTGTCAGGACGGCGGCGCCAGCGCGGAAGGAGCCGGTGGACCGAGGCGTTCCGGGCCCGGAGTCCGAGGTCCCGCACCCCGCCACTCGAGCGGGCGGATGGGTCCCTGGACGTGACCGGTCGACCCGTGCCAACACTGCCGCACGGCTGTAATGAGAATCCACCGCAGGGGGCCTACGGGTCTACGCGACTGAAGCGTCACGGGTTCTCTGCCGGCCTCATATGGGCCGCGGCTCCGGTTGGAATGCGGTGATCGCAGCGTAGTGGGCGGCTTCGTGCTGGGCCGGTGGCACGTGGCCGAGGGTGAAGTGCAGCCGGGCGTTGTTCCACACTCGACCCAGGTCACAGTGGCGTACTCGACGTCGGCGAGGGCGCGCAGCGGCCCGTTGTGGAAGGGGCCGCGGCGGATGCACTCGGTCTTGTAGAGCCCGATCATGTTCTCCATGAGCGCGTTGTCGTAGGCGTCCCCGACGCTGCCGATCGAGGGTGCGATGCCCTCCAGTGCCAGGTGCTCGGTGAAGTGCACGGACGTGTATTGCCCGGACTCAACCGGTCGTCGCAACACCGGCTTGTTGTGCTGACAGCACCGGCTCCCGATCCCGATCCTGGTCCGGTGCCGGTGCTGGTGCCCGCAGCGGCCCCACCGGAGCCCCGTCCCGCACCGGCTCCCGCTCCTGCGCCCGCACCGGCTCCTGCTTCTGCGCCCGCGCCCGCGCCCCAGGTCTATTACCAGAACTGCGACGCCGTTCGAGCCGCTGGCGCCGCGCCCATCTTTCCCGGCGACCCCGGCTGGCAAGAGAAATTCGACCGCGACAACGACGGCATGGGTTGCGACCCTTGAGCAACTAGGACCGACTGCCCGGAGGAGGCCTCGTAGTCAGCCCCTTCGGCGAGGCTAGCTCCGCCGGCAGGCGCCAGAGTCAAGGCCCTTCCGCGTTACTGGCAGATCCGCCTTACGAGCATCGGCACCGCGACGAGCTTCGCCGAAGACTTGTGCAGTACGGCGAGATCCGGGCTCAGCCTGACGTTGCCGGACGTTGGCTCGATGCAGGAGCCCAGCGAGCCTGGATCGCACCGACGGGGACCCGGGGCGCGCCTTGGACGGATGCCACGGCTGAAGGCGAGGGACGCGATGCCGGCCGGGCCGGGTCCCTCGTGGACGGAGAGTGGACGTCGCTCGGCGCTCAGGTCCGCTGGGAGGGGGGGACCAGCTCGGCGTCGTCCGCCAGCCGCTCGGCCGACCCTCGCTCGGTGAGCGCGGAGACCACGGCGAGCAGCAGGAAGGCCGGGGTCGCGTCGAACATCCCGCTCTCCACGGTGCTGCGCCCAACGAGGAAGACCAGCAAGCCGAGGAAGAGGACCCGCACCGGCCGCGGCGCCCGGGCCGCGCCGCGCAGCGTCCACAGCACCCAGCCGATGGCGACCGCCAGGCCCAGGACACCGGTCTGCACGAGCAGCGACACCCAGCTGCTGTCCAGCGGCTGCTCGTCCCACCACTGGCCCTTGATCGGGATGACCTTGAGCGCCATGCCGCCGCCGAACAGCTCCTGCCAGGCCGACTGCGGCAGGTCCACCGCGGCCCGCCAGGCGATGAAGCGGGACTCCAGGGTGCTCGCGCCGTCCCCGCCGCGGTCGGCGAAGGCGGTGACGGCGCCGGTCGCGGCCGCGCCGACCACCGCTAACGCGCCGAGGAGGAGGCCGCCGACGACCAGTCCGACCGGCGGACGGCGCAGGTGCAGCGCCATGACGGCGACGCCGACGAGCACCATGAGCAGCCCGGTGCGCGACTCGGTGGCCCAGATGACGCCGAGGTAGGCAGCGCCGGTGACGGCGTCGGCCGAGCCCGTCTGCCCGAGCACGGTGCGCCAAGCGAGCACGAGGACGACGACCCCGGCCAGCAGCGACAGCTCGTTCGGGCTCAGCGCCGGGACACCGCCGGCGAGCCGGCCCTCGGCCAGGGTGGGCAGCCCGGTGACGGCGGCGACGGCGGCCACCGCGCCGCAGGCGACGGTGAGGCTGGTGAGGACCTGCACGCCCGGTGCGGCCCGCAGCAGCAGGTGCACGGTGGCGCCCAGCACGGCCACGCGGACGGCCACCGTGCCGCCGGCCACCAGGTCGCCGCTGGTCAGCGCCCCGAACAGCGAGCAGCCCAGGACGACGCCGAGCCACCACAGCCAGGCCGTGCCGACCCGGCGTCGCGGTCCGGACGACGCCAGGAGGAAGGCCCCGGCCAGGGCCAGCGCAGTCAGCCCCGCCTTGGCGAGGACGACGGGGTCCAGCGAGCCGGTGAAGTACTCGCCGCGCCGCCAGCCCACCGTGACCACGACGAGCAGCACGGCGACCGCCAGCACGCCCGGACGGCGTGCGTCGGCCGCTGGCGCGGGAGCCGGGCCGGACGCGACGGGGGCGCAGGCGGTCACGGTGCTCAGCGCGGCGTCGGCAGCGGGGTGGCCGGCCGGGCCGGCACCCCCGGCGTCCCCACGGGGCGCGCGGTCGGCGCCGGGGCGGCGTTCCCCGAGCCGGCGGCCGCGAGGACCAGGGCGAGCGGGCGGATCCCGACCGCGGTGAGGACCGTGCGCAGCTCGGCGAGCTCGGCCGGCTGCACCTGCCCCGGGGCGACGGCGACGACGACCGCGTCGGCGGTGCCGGCGAGCCGGCGCCAGCCGCTCAGCGGGAGCAGCGGCGAGCCGACCGCCAGCCGGACCCGGGCGGGCCCGGTGTCCGCGGCGTCCCCGCCCGGGGCGGCGAGCATCGCGGACAGGGCGGAGGCGCGCAGCTCGGCGGCCACCTCGTGCACCAGTGACTCGGGTGTGCTCTTGGGGGAGGGCGAGACGACGACGACCGACAGCGGCCGGTCCTCGGCGAGCGCCTCCAGCCGGCGGGCCAGGACGGCCGCCGGGCGGCCGACCAGCGCACTGCGCCTCGCGCGGCCGGCCGGGCGGGCCAGCACCGGGA
>JALYNA010000410.1 GCA_030773455.1 Actinomycetota bacterium | reverse complement strand
ACAACGCGTGAGACATCTGCGGCGCCTGCGCCCCGCTGCGAGGCTAGCGCGCCGCCGGCGCAGCCATCGGGGCCGGACCGGCCGCTATGCGGACGAAGCCGCCTGGCGTCGGAGGTCCTTCAGCTTCACCGACTGGCCGGTGCGGGGATCGCGCACGCGCCAGAAGTCCCAACCGTCGGTCGACAAGGTGGACTCCGGGGTGTCCGGCCCTGAGACGGCGAACTTGACCGCCCGGCCGGCGCTCGACAGCGACCGGAAGTGCTCGCCGCCGTAGCGGATGCTGCCGTCGGCAAGGAGCTCGGCTGTGTGCCGTCGCCCCATGTAGTCCGCCTCCAGCGTCGCCCCCACGGTCAGCAGACCGACGGCCAGGAGGTCCCGAACACCGAGCCTCCGCTCGTCTGCATTGACCCGCGGCTTCGTCGGCCGCGAAGCTGCTCTGCGGCCCGGCTCAGCCCCATCTGCTGCCGTCGATGCCGCGGAGTCCGCGCTTAGGTCTTCGACCTCCTCGGCGGTGATGACCGGCGCCGTGCCGGGCATCGACGCCGACGTGGCGGACGGGAAGTCGAAGGTCGCCCGGGCGCGCATCAGGCTCGACCGCACGTCGGCACGACCGAGCTGTGGCACGCGCTTGGCCACCAGGTTCACGACGTCCTGAGCCGGCTCTGCGTCGGAGAACATCTCCGCCAGCGCGGCGTTGACCTGGCGGTCGACGAAGAACCCCCGCCAGAGCTCCTCGATGCGGTTCTCCCGCATGTTGTCCTTGCTCAGCAGGGTGAGCAGCTCCAGGGCGGCATCGACGTCCTCGACCCGGACAGCGCGGAACAGCTTCTGCTCGATGGGCACCGGGGCGTGGGCGTTGAACACCCGCCACTCAGCGCCGTCGGTCAGCGCAACCCACTCCACTCCGGCGACGGCCGCGTAGCTGATGGTCTGGTTGGCCCAGCGCGGGTCGGCGAGGTTCTCGCCGAGGCCCTTGGCCTCGATGAACAGCCGTTCGGTGCGCAGCAGCAGCAGCGCGTAGTCGACCGGGTTGTCCACGGGGCGTCGCCGATACTCCCGGTGGACCTCCTCCGGGTCGAGGACGTCCCAGCCGAGCGCGGCGATGATCGGCTCGATCAGGCCGGCCTTCGTGTTGGCCTCCCCCACCCGCTGCCGCAGCTGCCGGTAGCGCTCGACCCGCTCCGCGCAGTGCTTGAGCGCGCCGTACAGCTCCCTCATGCCCTCTCCCCGTGGCCAGTTCCGCTTACTCGGCCACGGCTTCGGCCTCGAGCGGCTCCACTCCGAGGCCAACGGCGATCTCGCCGAACTGCTTGAGGATCGCGGCCATCTCCTCCTGGATCTCGGCGATGAGGACCTCCGGCGCGGGCAGGCTGTCGGAGTCCTCCAGGGAGTCGTCCTTGAGCCAGGTGATGTCGAGGTTGACCTTGTCCCGGGCGACGAGCTCCTCGTAGCTGAACCGGCGGAATCGTTCGGACTCCACCCGCCCCTGCCGCGCGCCTGGCCGGTAGGCAGCGACGAAGTCCTCGAGGTGCGGCCGGCGCAGCGGGTTGGTCTTCATCGTGAAGCTCTCGTCGGTGCGGAAGTCGTAGATCCACAGCTCGCGGGTCCACGGCGCCTCGGCGGCCGGCTTCTTGTCGAAGAACAGCACGTTGGCCTTCACGCCGCCGGCGTAGAAGATGCCGGTCGGCAGCCGCAGCGTCGTGTGGACGTCGCAGGTCTGCAGCAGCTTGCGGCGGATGGTCTTCCCGGCGCCGCCCTCGAAGAGCACGTTGTCCGGTAGCACGACGGCGGCGCCGCCGTGGGTGTCGAGGATCGTGTGGATGTGCTGGACGAAGTTCAGCTGCTTGTTGCTGGTGGTCGCCCAGAAGTCGTCCCGGACGACGATCATCTGCTCCCGCTCGGTCTCGCCCTCGGCGGTCACCACCAGGGCCGAGGACTTCCGGCCGAACGGGGGGTTCGTCGTGCACAGCGACCAGCGCCGACCCGGGTCGACCTTCAGGGAGTCGCCGGTGTAGATGGGGCTGTCGCCAGTCGGCTGGAACCGTTGGCGTGGCTCGCTGACCGTTACACGATGGCCCCTCGCACGTGTTCACCCACGCGGTCAGTGGCCGGACCTCCGCCACCTCACGGGACGTCACCCATGCGGCGGGCCGTGTTCTTCGTTCTTCGCGTCCTGAAGGAGTGTGGAAGGTCTCCACAAGATCACGCGATGGCTGCCTACACGTCTACGACGACGCCTCACCGGGCCCGACGCCCGCCAACCTCGTGGGCGTCACTCGCCGTCGTCGAGCACTGCCGCTGCCGCCTTGCGCGCCCTCGGCCGGCGGAAGCGCCGCGATCAACTCTCGGGATCACTCGTCCTCGATCCGTCCCGGTCGGGTGCTGGGGTCCTCACCCTGTTGCAGCGCACGGAGACGCTCCACCCGACCGGCGGCGCGGGATAGCACCCGGCTCGTGGTGCGGCTGGCGGATGCAGCGCGTCCGGTGCGGCGGCGAGTGGTGCGGTCGAGCCGGTCACGCGACCGGTCGAGCACGGTGAGCAGCAGCCCGGAGAGGATGTTCCCCGGCGGACGACGAGAGGTGGTCGGATGCGGTCGCGTCGGGGCGGTGCGCCGCACCAACTCCCACGCCAGGCCAAAGCGCCGTAGCTGCCGGGGGGTCGCCGCTGCCTGGAGCCGGGGTAGCACGACGTCCTCTTCCAGGCGGACGTCGTTCCGCAGGTTTTTGATCACTTCGCTGATCAGGTGATCCCGTCGGGGGTCTTCCTGGCCGGTGCGCTCCAGGGCGGCGGCCAGCTCGTTGAGCTCCTGCTCCCCCTGCTCGACGTCCAGGGTGACTTCGTGGCCGTCGTCTGCGATCCTGCGGACAGCAGGCCACAGCACGAGTTCCTCGCCGTAGGCATGTGGGTTCACCAGCCGCCACAGACGCAGGAGGAGCTCGTCCTGCTCGTCCCCGGAGTTCTCGGGAAGCCGCTGGAGCATCTCCTCGAGAATGAGGTGCTCACGGCGCAGCCGGACCAGCACACTGCCCGGGCCGCCGAGTTCCTCGACGCTCTGCTCGGCGATGGACCTCACGTGAGTGCCTCCGTGGTGGACGGTGCCGCGGTCGGTGTGCCCGGGCGTCCACCGAGACAAACGGTTCGACGGTGACGCCCCGGGGAGGGATCGCCTTCCTTGAAGAGGTCTGGCGGGGGACTTTGTCCAACGACCTCGACGAACGGCTCAACCGCGAGATCCGCCGCCGCACCGACGCCGTCGGCGTCCTCCCCGACCGCGCCGCCCCTCATCCCCCTGGTCGGCGCCGTGCTCGCCGAGTAACCGACAAATGGACCGCGGGCCGCCGCCACCTCGGCCTCCATGTCCTCGCCGGTTGCCGCATCCGCCCTGTCACCGAGCAGACCGGTGACTTCGCGGCGAGGAGGTGACCGTCCCGACGATCCCGGCACTCAGTGCCTGACCCAACCAGCACAGATCACGCGGCGTCACCACCTTCGATGCCCCTCGTCAGCGGACGTGGCCCCGTGCCGACATGAAGGGCGAACACCGGCCGGCTAGTTGCCCGGCCGTCGGGACCTCAACCGCAGCACCGTCCATCTGTCTGCGACGCACTCTCCTCCCTGCTGCTCACCGACGGGAACGTCTGGGTGGTCAACGCCACCGAACTCATCGCCTATGACCACATGGGATCCGTGGCATCGGGGCCGCCTACCGCCGCGCGCTCCGCCACGACCGTCGAACGAGGCTGATCGGAGCACCGCCCTCCCTCCATCGCGAGCTGACCCGCCCCCGCCTCGATCACCACCTGTTGGACCGCAACGACGGGGTCGCCGCCGTCCCGAAGCCCCTGTCCGTCCAGCAGTGCGGCGTGCGATGGCCGCGCCTGTGCCCCGGCGCAATGCGCAGTCCCGTCCATGTCCACCCAGCCGGGTCAGCGGACCGCATGGCGGATGCCGGCCGACCACCCATTCCACGTAGCGCGCCAGGCATTCCATCGAGATCCGGACCGCGTCCCGGCATGCGCCGGACGGACCGTTCGACCCACCACGCAGGCGCAGGCGGAAAGGGTTCTCTGCATCAACCAGAGGCCCGTCACCAGACGCGAGGCTACCCGGGCCGCCGGCCGCTCAGATGACGTCGAAGACCAGCAGGAGGACCAGCGTCAGCAGCGCGGAGACGACCAGCGAGCCCAGGCAGCCGAGCCGGCTGGAGAAGAGGAAGAACACGGTCGCCGGAGTGCCCCCGCGGGCGACCCGTCAACCGCAACGCCACGTTGCGTGATGTAGGACACCGTGCATCACCTGGTCGGGTGATCGTTACGGTCTTGCCGGTCACCTACCGTCACACCCGCCCGGTAAGTAATCCGGGCGCGCGCCCGCGACGGGCGCCCCAGGCTCCGGCCCGGCCGTCTCGTTCCCCCCGAGGCGGTCGGGCCGGACTCCATCCCGGGGTCAACACGCTCGGTTCAGCAGGTCCTGCAGCACCGCCTGCTGCGCAGCGTCGACCGGCAGGGGGACCGGCACCGGATCGGCGTCCCCCACGGCCACCGACACCGGAAGACGAACGGCTGCTTGGTCTCGGCCAGCACGTGCGGCTCGCAGGACGCCGCGGTGAACGCCACGTCCGCCGTCGCCCGCTGCTCCCCGGGCCCGAGCCGGAGCGGCAGCCCCTCCACGGCGAGGTCCAGGACGGCGCTGCGCCGAGCGTCGACCACGGTACGGCGAGGTCGTCGTCCCCAGCCCGGGTGAGGACGACGGTGCCGGTGACCGAGTCCCCCGCCGCGGCCAGGCCGGAGAGGCGATGCCGGCGACGGCGAGCACCCCGGCGACGGCGCACTCCTGCCGGTGGACGGTCTCGAGGTCGTCCCCGCCCAGCGGCACCCGCAGCTCCTCGACCGCGCCGTCCGGCCGAGCCACGGTCAGCCGCGCCGCCACCGGCCCGCGCTGTGCGCTGCAGTCCGGCGCGCCGAAGGCGGTGCGCAGGTCGATCGTGCGGCCGGGCTCGAAGGCGGCGGTCAGCACGGTCGGCGGCAGCGGCGCGAAATCGGGCGAGTCGATCGCCACCGCGGTCACGGTGAACGGCTGGTCGCCCGTTGCGGTGACGCGCACGTGCACCCGCCCGGCGACGGGCACGTCGGTGCGGTGGCGTACCACCTCGGCCTCGATCCCGGGCACCGGAGATGAGGCCGTCGCCGCGGACGCCGTCGACGGGCGCACGTCGGCGGCGCCGTCCGCCCCCGAGCAGCCGGCGCACAACAGCGCGAGGACAGGCACCACCGCCTACCGCATGGCCCAGGAGGGCGGCACTGTCCGGGTCACCTACCGATCGCGCCCCGGCAGGCGGCCCATGACGCGACCGGCCTGCATGCGGATCTCCAGCTTGTCCTGCGGGTTGGCCGCCGGGCCGCGCCGCGGCTGGCCGTCCTCCAGGTCGAACGCCGAGCCGTGCCACGGGCAGACCAGGCAGTCGGTGCCGCGCACCTGCTCCACGGCGCCCTCGTACAGCGGGCCCGACAGGTGCGAGCACGCCCCGACGAAGGCGTCCACGCGCAACCCCCGGCGGACGACGACCAGCGGGACGTCGACGCTCCCGCCCTTGCCGGTGCGCAGCGCCGGCCGCCCCTCCGGCAGGTCGTCGAGCGGGCCGAAGTCGATCCAGTCCGAGCTGAGCGCGCGGGCCGCCGTCGCGGCGTGGGAGGCACCCGAGGACTGGGCGTAGGACATGTGCCCGCCGACGGCAGCCGACCCGGTCGCGATACCCAGTCCCGTGTAGGACAGCACCCGGCCCAGCCCGCCGCGGCCCTTGGCACGGGCCACCAGGGAGCCGACGTAGAGGCCGAGCGCGACGGTGTTGCCCATGGCGTGCAGCGCGCCCAGGCGCCGGACGCCGATGCCCTGCTCCGACCAGTCGGCCGCCCCGGCCAGCGCCGCGGGGACGGCCACCGCGACGCCGGTGCCGATGAGGACGGTGGCGGCCGGCCGCAGCGGGGGGATGGCGTCGAGCAGGCCGGCCGACGTCCAGCTGCCGACGGGCACCTGCACCAGGACCGGGTGCAGCGGGTGCCCCAGCCACGTGCCGTGCAGCAGGTCCTTTAACGCCTGCGGCTTGAGGGCGGCCTGCACGGCCCGCCGGGCCTGCTCGATCGACGTGTCGAAGGTCGACTTGTCCGCGATCCGGTCGAGGATCCCCATGAGGCTCATGTCGGCGTCCTACCCCCGCGGACCGGCGGCGATACCGCGTCCACTCCAGTAGCGAGGGGCCATCCGCCAGTGACGGCCACGCCTGACGCCGTCCGTGCGGTGATCGACCGCACACGTGACCGGCGGTTCCCAGGGGAATAACCCCTGGCGTCCAGCCGATCCTCAGGTAGACCGTACAGAAAGTACCTGTGGCCAGCGGAGGAGACGTCGTGACCTGCCCGTCGTTGTTGACCCGCCGTCCGGCGGTCGGCGATGCCGTGGACAGCGTCGTGACCCGGGTCCGCGCCGAGGACACGGTCGGCCAGTTCGCCCGGTTCGTCCTCGTCGGCGGCGCCTCGACCCTCGTGTACGCTGTCCTCTTCACCGCTCTGCAGGGGCTGGGCTACCTACCCGCGCACATCGCGGCCACGGCGGTGTCGACGCTGCTGGCCAACGAGCTGCACCGCCGGCTCACCTTCCACGCGGGCGAGCGGGTGCACTGGCTCACCGCCCAGGTCGAGGCCGGCGGCGTCACCGTGATCGGGCTGCTGCTCAGCAGCGCCGCCCTGGGCGTCCTCGACTCCTACGCCCCGAACGCGAGCGTCGCCGCCCAGGTGTCCCTCGTCGTGACGGTGACCGGCCTCATCGGCCTGATGCGCTTCATGGCGCTGCGCTGGCTGTTCCGCCCGCGCACGGTCGCACCCGCCTGAAGGGACGCGCCGCCGACCTCGGTCGGCTCTGCACCTGACCAGCACGGCGTTTGAGCTCCCTCGTGCTTGAGCACACGACCACCGCAACGTGGTTGAACATGCAATCAGAGGGAGGGCACTTCGTGCCGAACATCGCCGTCGTCTACTACTCATCGACCGGGAACACCCACCAGCTCGCCGCCGCCGTGGCCGACGGGGCCCGCGAGGCCGGCGCCGAGGTGCGCCTGCGCCGGGTCCCCGAGCTCGCGCCCCAGGAGGCCATCGACTCCAACCCGCTGTGGCGGGCCCACGTGGACGCCACCGCCGGTGAGGTCGAGGAGGCCACCCCGGCGGACATGGAGTGGGCCGACGGCTACGCCCTCGGGACGCCGACCCGCTTCGGCACCCCCGCCGCCCAGATGAAGCAGTTCATCGACACCCTCGGCGGCCTGTGGTTCACCGGGAAGCTCGCCAACAAGGGCGCGACCGCCTTCACCAGCGCCCAGAACCTGCACGGCGGCAACGAGTCCACGATCCTCACGATGTTCAACGTCTTCTCGCACTTCGGCGCCGTGATCGTGCCTCCCGGCTACACCGACCCGCTGCTGTTCGAGGCCGGCGGCAACCCCTACGGGGTCTCCAACGCCTCGGGGGGCAAGTCCGCCACCGCGAGCGAGGCGGAGCTCGCCGCCGCCCGGTACCAGGGCCGCCGGCTGGCCGAGGTGACCGGCAAGCTCGTCGCATGACGGTCCGGTGACACATGTTCCCACGCCGGCCGACCGGGGCGGCGCCCCGGCCGGCTGGCCCTAAGTTGGCGCGAGTGAGGGAGCCGACCACCGCGGGACCCTGGTCCCGTTCCGCCGTGCTGCGCCCGCGGGGCACTGGGCGGTGCGCCTCGGCGTGGTCCTGGCCGGCGCGTGGCTCGGCATTCTGATGCTCGGCCGGGTGGCCGTCCCGATCGGGCCCTTCGACGCGACGGTGGCGTTCCGGCCCTTCGGTGGCGGCGCCACCCTCGACATCCCCCCGCTGGGGGCGCTGCAGGTCGACGCGTACGACGGTCCGTTGCGGCTGGAGATCCAGCTCAGCCGGGTCGACGAGGTCCGCGCGTCGGCGCTGGCCACCGACCCCTCCCGGCTCGACGGCGTCGTCGACCGGGTGAACGCCGACCTGCGGGACGCCGTCGAGCGGGTGGCCTGGCTCACCGCGCTGGCCGCGGTCAGCGGGGCCACCACGGCGTCCCTGCTGGTCCTGCGTCGCCGCCGGGAGCCGCTGATCGCCCTGGGCCTGTCCACCGCGCTCGTGGCCGGGATCGGCGGCCTCGCCGCGGCCACCTGGCGGCCCGGAGCGCTCTCCCAGCCGACGTACACCGGCCTGCTGGTCAACGCCAACAGCCTGATCGGCAGCGCCGAGGACCTGGTGGCCAGGTTCGACGCCTACCGCGCCTCCCTCGAGGACCTCGTGTCCAACGTCAGCACGCTCTACTCGACCCTCTCCACGCTGCCGGCCCCGGGAGGCACCGGCGACAGTGTGGCGCTGCTGCACGTCTCCGACCTGCACCTCAACCCCGCCGGGTTCGACCTGGTGCGGCAGGTGGTCACCCAGTTCGAGGTCGACGGCATCCTCGACAGCGGGGACATCACCGACTGGGGCAGCCAGCCGGAGAACGGTCTGATCCGGTCCGTCGGGACCCTCGGGGTGCCCTACGTATCCGTCCGCGGCAACCACGACTCCGCCGTGACCGCCGGCCTGCTGGCCGCGCAGCCGAACGTGACCGTCCTCGACGACTCGGCCGTGACGGTTGCCGGCATCCGGATCGTCGGCGCCTCGGACCCGCGGTTCACCCCGGACCGGGACGCGTCGGGCGGCGCGTCCCTCGAGGAGGCCGGGGAGGGCCTCGCCGCGTTCGCCCGGTCGCTGGCCGATCCGCCGGCGCTCGCGCTGGTGCACGACCCGCAGCTGGCGCAGCCCCTCGACGGCGTCGTCCCCCTCGTGCTGGCCGGGCACAGACACGAACGGGAGATCACCCGGCTCGAGGGTGGAACTCTGCTGAGGATCGAGGGATCGACCGGCGGAGCGGGGCTGCGCGCCCTCCAGGGCGAATACCCCGAACCGCTGACCTGCACCGTGCTCTACCTGGAGCGGGGCTCCGGCACGCTGACCGCCTACGACGAGATCACCCTCGGCGGCCTCGGAGAGACCGAGGTGACCATCGAGCGGACGGTCCTCGACCCGGCCGTGGCCACCAGCGAGGACGGCGCGCCGTCCGGCCCGACATCCGCGACCACGGTCCCCGTCGCGCCACGACCGCGACACCCCCGGCGGCCCCGGCCTCCCCGCCGGGGTGACAGGGCGGACCTACCCTGGGCGCATGCCCACGACGTCACGCAGCTCCCGGCTGGCTGCCGGTGTCCTCGCCGGCGGCCTCACGCTGCTGCCGCTGACCGCCTGCTCCTTCAGCTCGGACACCCTCTCCTGCAGCGGCAGTGAGTGCTCGGTGACGCTGTCCGGCAACCAGGCCGAGGTCGAGATCCTGGGGACGTCGCTGGCCTTCGGCGGCGTCCAGGACGGCCGCGCCTCCCTCAGCGTGGGCAACGCCAGCGTCTCGTGCACCCAGGGCGAGACGGTGAGCGCCGGGCCGCTGACGCTGACCTGCACCACCGTCACGTCCGACTCGGTGCAGCTGACCGCCTCGCTGGGTTGAGCGGCCCGCTAGGCGGCGGTCAGCCGAGGTCGGCGACCTCGACGACGACGCGGGTGGGGCCCTCGAGGGCGTAGACCCGGAACGGCGCCTCCCCCGCCGTCCCGACGAAGGCGACCGAGGTGCCCTCGAAGGTCGCGTCCCAGGCGACCTCGGTGACCGTCCGCGTGCCGTTGCCGGGCAGCGGGTCGGGGCCGGCCCACTCCTCGACGCCGGTGTCGAACGGGTAGCCGGCACCGGTGACGGTCACCTGCAGGACCGCCTCGCCCACGACGTCGACCTCCTCGCCCCTTCCCTGGGAGTAGGCGGCGTCGACGTACCGGACGTCCCAGCCCGGCGTCCCGGTGCCGCCCATCTCGAGGACGACGCGGTCGTACCCGTCCTGACGGCCGGTCCGGATTTCGGAGACGGTGACCCGGGCGTCGGCGGAGGCTTCCCTGGTCGCCGGCTGGGTGTCCCCCTCGAACGGCGGGGCGTCGGTGCCCGTGTCCTCCGCAGCGGTGCTCGTGGGCTCCGCGCCGGTGCTCGGCGCGGCCGGCGAGGTGGCCGGGGACGAGACCTCCCCCGTGCTGGCCGACGGCGACGTGGCGGGGGCGCCGTTCCCGCAGCCGGCGAGCAGCGCGGCGGCGAGCAGCAGGGACGGGGAGACGGCGGCCCGGCGGATCACCCGCTGAGGGTGACAGCCGGGAGCCGCTCCACCCGCGAGCACGCCCGCCGTGTCGCCGCACAGGTTCGCGCAGCCGGTGGGTCCGCCGCCGGCGTGCGGGATGACGTGGCCGGCGTCGGCCCTGTGGACTGATCGGGATGGGGACGGTGTCCACCCGCTACGACCGACGACGACGCCGTCCGGCCGAACCCCTCGGAGGGACGATCGCGCGCGACACCGGCCCCCCGTCGGAGGCACTCCGCCGAGCATGTAGAGTTCTCGCTGCCCCCGGCGAACACGAGCCCCCATCGTCTAGCGGTCCAGGACGCCGCCCTTTCAAGGCGGTAGCACGGGTTCGAACCCCGTTGGGGGCACGGCACCACAGCAAGGCCCTGTAGCGCAGTTGGTTAGCGCGCCGCCCTGTCACGGCGGAGGTCGCGGGTTCGAGTCCCGTCAGGGTCGCTCTCCGGTGGAGACACCGGGAGGGGCAGGTAGCTCAGTCGGTACGAGCGCTCGCCTGAAAAGCGAGAGGTCGGCGGTTCGACCCCGCCCCTGCCCAC
>JALYNA010000409.1 GCA_030773455.1 Actinomycetota bacterium | reverse complement strand
CCGTCGGGGTGGCGGAGGCGGTGGCGCTCCTGGCCGGAGGGCTGACCGGGCTGGACGGCCTGCTGTTGTCCCCGCTGCGCCCGGCCGGCCCGGTCGTCGGGGTCGTGCTGCTGGCCCTCGCCGGCTGGGTCGTGCTGTGCGCCGGCGGCGGGGTGCTGCTGCTCGACCGGTCGGGACGGCGGGTCTACACCGCCGTGGCCACCGCGGAGGTCGCGCTCGTGGGAGCGCTGCTGGCGCTCGCGCTGCTCACCCCGCTGCTCGACACGCTGCCGGTGGCCCTCCCGCTCCCGGCGCTGGCACTGCTGGCCCTCGGCCTGCCGGTGGGCAAGCTGCTGCTCGCCGGTGCGCCCTCGGTCCTGGCCTGGGTCGCGCTGGGGCCGCGTGCTCGCGCCCGCCGCCCGGAGCCGGCCGCCGTCGGCCCACGGACCCGGGCGGTCACCCTCGCCCTCATCGGCGCGTCCCTCGTCGCCGTCGCGCTCACCACGCCCGTCCCCGGGGCGGCCACCGAGACCCCTGCGACGGCGGGCACCAGCCAGCACTGAGCCGGCTGGACGCCGCCGCCTAGGCTCCTCTGCGTGAGTGATCGGCACATCCTGACCGCCGTGGCCTGGCCCTACGCCAACGGCCCGCGGCACATCGGCCACGTCTCCGGCTTCGGCGTCCCCTCCGACGTCTTCAGCCGCTACCACCGCATGGTGGGCGACCGCGTGCTGATGGTCAGCGGCACCGACGAGCACGGGACCCCGATCACTGTCGCCGCCGACGCCGAGGGCGTGAGCCCGCGGGAAATCGCCGACCGAAACAACCGGATCATCGTGAACGACCTGCAGTCGCTCGGGCTGAGCTACGACCTGTTCACCCGCACCACGACGGTCAACCACCACCGCATCGCCCAGGAGATCTTCCTGGGACTGCTGAAGAACGGGTACGTCTTCCCCAGGACAACCCTCGGCGCGATCAGCCCGTCGACCGGGCGGACCCTGCCTGACCGCTACATCGAGGGCACCTGCCCGATTTGCGGGTACGACGGGGCCCGCGGTGACCAGTGCGACAACTGCGGCAACCAGCTCGACCCTATCGACCTGATCAACCCGGTGAGCCGGATCAACGGCGAGACGCCGAAGTTCGTCGAGGAGGAGCACTACTTCCTCGACCTGCCGGCCTTCACCCGCTCGCTGGGCGACTGGCTCGACAGCCGCACGGCGTGGCGGCCCAACGTCCTGAACTTCGCGAAGAACCTGCTCACCGACCTCAAGCCGCGCAGCTACACCCGCGACATCGACTGGGGCGTGGCGGTGCCGCTGGACGGCTGGCGCGACCGAACCGACAAGCGGATCTACGTGTGGTTCGACGCCGTCGTCGGCTACCTGTCGGCCTCCATCGAGTGGGCCCGCCGGTCCGGGGACGCCGACGCGTGGAGGCAGTGGTGGCAGACGCCCGACGCCGACGCCTACTACTTCATGGGGAAGGACAACATCGTCTTCCACGCCGAGATCTGGCCCGCGCAGCTGCTCGGCTACGACGGCGAGGGCGACAAGGGCGGGACGCCGGGCTCGCTGGGCCGGCTCAACCTGCCCACCGAGGTGGTCTCCAGCGAGTTCCTCACCATGGAGGGGCGCAAGTTCTCGTCGTCCCGCCAGGTGGTCATCTACGTGCGCGACTTCCTGGCCCGCTACGACGCCGACGCGCTGCGCTACTTCATCGCCGCGGCAGGACCGGAGAGCCAGGACACCGACTTCACCTGGTCGGAGTTCCTGCGCCGCAACAACGACGAGCTCGTCGCCGGCTGGGGCAACCTGGTCAACCGCACGGTGTCGATGGCGGCGAAGAACGTCGGCGCCGTCCCGACGCCCGGCGAGCTGACCGACGCCGACCGCGCGCTGCTGTCGGCCACGCAGGGCGCCTTCGCAGCCGTAGGTGAGCTGCTGTCGCGCAACCGGCAGAAGGCCGCGGCGACGGAGGCGATGCGGGTGGTCGGCGAGGCGAACAAGTACCTGTCCGACCAGGCCCCGTGGAAGCTCAAGGAGGACCCGGCCCGCCGGGACACCGTGCTGCACACCGCGCTGCAGTCGGTCAGCGACTGCAACGCGCTGCTCACCCCGTTCCTCCCGCACTCGGCGCAGAAGGTGCACGAGCTCCTCGGCGGCACCGGCGTGTGGTCGCCGGCGCCGCGGATCGAGGAGGTCACCGACCTCGACGACGGCTCGCCGTACCCGATCATCACCGGCGACCACGGCGACGGGCAGGCGGTCTGGGCCTCCCGGCCGCTGCCACCGGGGACGCCGCTGTCGCCGCCCACCCCGGTGTTCAGGAAGCTCGACGAGTCGATCGTCGAGGAGGAACTGGCCCGGCTCGAGGGCGGGGAGTGAGTCGCTCGGCCGCCTCCCGCGCCAACCGGCGGGGCGAGCCGCCGCCGTCCCCGGAGCCGCTCCCGGCGCCGGCGGTCGACAGCCACACCCACCTCGACATCACCCTCGACAGCGACCGGCAGCCGGACGACCAGGCCGTCGACGACGAGATCGAGGCCGCCGCCGCCGTGGGCGTCCGGCGGCTGGTGCAGGTCGGGGTGGACGTCGACTCCTCCCGCTGGTCGGCCGAGCTCGCCGCCCGGCACTCCAACGTGCTGGCCGCCGTAGCCCTGCACCCCAACGAGGCCGGTGCAGGGGCGGCGACCGACGACGCGCTGGCCGAGATCGACCGGCTGGCGGCGCTGCCGCAGGTGCGGGCGGTGGGGGAGACCGGCCTCGACCGGTTCCGCACCGGGCCGGAGGGCTGGGCGGCGCAGGAGGCCTCATTCCGGGCGCACATCGGGATCGCCAAGGAGCGCGGGGTCGCGCTGGTCATCCACGACCGCGACGCGCACGAGGAGATCCTGCGGGTGGTCGACGACGAGGGGGCACCCGAGCACGTCGTTCTGCACTGCTTCTCCGGCGACGCCTCCTTCGCCCGCGCCTGCGTCGAGCGGGGATTCGTGCTGTCCTTCGCCGGCACCCTGACCTTCGCCAACGCCGGCCACCTCCGGGAGGCCGCCGCGCTAGCGCCGGTCGGGCAGCTGCTGGTGGAGACCGACTCGCCATTCCTCACCCCGGTCCCCTACCGCGGCCGGCCCAACGCCTCCCGGCTGGTCCCGCACACGGTGCGCGCTCTGGCCGAGGTCACCGGTGTCGAGCTCGCGGAGCTGTGCGCCCACCTGACCGCGACCGCCGAACGCGTCTTCGGGAGCTGGCAGTCCGACCGGCGATAGCAGGGATCGCAGTGTCATGACGGGGACACGTCACGTCGCGCAGTTCCGGGGGACACTGGCGTCGTGGGCCGCCTCATCGCCGTCGTGCTCTTCATCGCCGTCCTCGTCCCCGGTGTCCTGCTCGCCCGCGCCTGGGCCCTGGCCGCCGGTCGCCGGGCCGTCGCCGCTGCGGCGGTCGGGTTCACCACGCCGACGCCGGAGGGGCTCGCGGTGCTGGGGCGTCAGGCGCTGCACGGGCGGCGGGTGCGCCGGCTGGGCCTCGTCCTCGGGGTGGTCGGCATCGGCGCCAGCATCGCGGTCTTCGCCGAGGCGTCGGTGTTCCTCTGGCTGCCGGCCCTGGTCCTCGGGTTGCTGCTGGGCATCGTCCTCGCCGAGGCGACCCGGCCCCGGCCGCGCTGGCGGGCAAGCTCCCCGCCCCGCCGACCCCGGCAGGCCGAGCTGATCTCGCTGGGGCTGCTCTGGTCGATGCGGATCGTCGTCGCCGCCGAGCTGACCGCCGCCGTCCTCATGTGGCAGCGCGGCGAGCTGCCCGACAGCGTCGGCTGGGTCGCCGTCGCCGTCCCGGTGGTCGCCTGGGTGCTCGCGGAGGTGGCGGTTCTGCGGGCACTGGTGCGCCCGCTGCCCGCCGAGGGGGCCGACGTGCCGCTCGACGAGGCGCTGCGCACCTGGACGGCGCACCTGGTCACCGCGGCCGTGAGCGTGCTGGCCCTGCTCCCGCTGGGAGCGCTGCTGCTGGCGGCGGGCATCGACCTCGGCGACCGCGTGACCCAGGGCTTCGACCTGCTGCCCGTGGCGCTGGTCGCCGGGGGCTTCGCCGGCCTGGCCGCGGGCCTCGCGCTCGCCGTCTTCCTGGTCACCTGGCTCAAGCCGGTCCGGGTCGACGACCGGGCCCTGACGACGTGATCTGTCGGCCTACCGGCCGACACCGCGGCCACGTGCCGTCCCCGACCTGAGGTAAGCCCCGCCGTCGCGGGGCGGCTCCCGTCTACACCACCGCCGCCTCGTGCCCTGCCCCTGTTGCGCTGAGCTGTTGACCGTTCAGGCGGTGGCCACACAGTGGTGTGGTCACCTCACCGACCTCACCCTGCGCATCCGTCACACCCGTACCATCCGGCGCGGCGGTCACGGAGAGTGTGCGGCGCGCCCTCGAGTCGACACATCGCCTCGCTGGTTCACTCGTCGCGCACCGTCGCCAGAAGCATCGTGTTCGTTATCGTGCCGTGACCAGCCGGGGTGGGAACCGGCCCGGAGGGCACCGCGACCGGGAGCTCAGCCTCCCGGTCGTCTGCCGTCCGAGCCGGGTCGCGCTCGGTACCCGCCAGCCGGCGTGTGCCTGTGCGCGCTCCTCCTCCCGGGTCCTCGAGCCCTGGAAGAGCCGTGTCCCGATCCCTGAAGTCCCTCATCTGCGCCCTCGTCCTGCTGGGACTCGTGGGCGGCTCCGCGGCCTACTTCGCCGCGCACAAGTCCCTGACGCTGACCGTCGATGGGCAGGCGCGCGAGGTCAGCACGTACGCCGGCACCGTCGGTGAGGTGCTCGAGGAGGAGGGGCTGCAGACGCAGTCGCACGACGTCGTCCTGCCGGACGTCGCCTCCGCCGTCGCCGACGGCGACACCCTCGTGCTCAACCGCGCCCGCCCGCTCTCGCTCACCGTGGACGGGGTGGAGCGCGAGGTCTACGTGACCGCGCTGTCGGTCGATGAGGCGCTCGCCCAGCTGGGCTATCGCACCGGGACCTCGTCGTCTCCGCCAGCCGCAGCGAGCGTCTCCCGCTCGACGGCATGGCGCTGTCGATCACCACGCCCAAGGACATCACCCTCGTCGTCGACGGCCAGCAGCGCGTGGTCACCACCACCGCGGCCACCGCCGGGGACCTGCTCGCCGAGCAGGGCGTCGCGCTCGGCGCCACCGATCGCACCAGCATGTACCTGGACCAGGCGCTCCTGGCCCGCATGCGGCTGCAGGTCTACCGCGTGCAGGTCAGCGAGGTGGCCGTGCCGACGCCGGTCGACTACGCGACCGTCGAGACCAAGGACCCCAACGCCTTCAAGGGCGACGACACCGTCACCCAGGAGGGCGTCGAGGGTGAGCAGGTGACCACCTACCGGGTCACCGTCACCGACGGCGTCGAGAGCGGCCGCGTACAGCTGGCCACCACGGTCACCCGTGCGCCGGTCGACGAGCTGGTCACCGTCGGCACCAAGGAGCGCCCGGTCTCCAGCGGCAACAGGCCCAGCGCGGACGGGCTGAACTGGGGCGCCCTCGCGGCGTGCGAGTCCGGCGGCCGCCCGAACGCGGTGAGCGGCACCGGCACGTACCGGGGCATGTACCAGTTCTCCCAGTCGACGTGGAACGCTGTCGGCGGCAGCGGCGACCCGGCCGCCGCCTCGGCCGACGAGCAGACCTACCGGGCGCAGCTGCTCTACCAGCGCTCCGGCGCCGGCCAGTGGCCGCACTGCGGCCTCAAGCTCTTCAACTGAACGGACCCTCCTGAGCGCCGAGTCGACCGACGGACTGCTGGGCCCGGCCGCCATCCGCGACCTGGCCCAGCAGCTCCAGCTGCGTCCGACGAAGACTCTCGGGCAGAACTTCCTGCACGACGCCAACACCATCCGGCGCATCGTGCGCACCGCGGAGCTGACCCCCGGCGACGTCGTCCTCGAGGTGGGCCCCGGCCTGGGCTCGCTGACCCTCGGCCTGCTCCCCGCCGCTGCGCACGTCACCGCGGTCGAGATCGACCCCCGGCTGGCCGCGCTGCTGCCCCGCACCGTGGCCGAGCAGGCCCCCGCCCTCGCCGGAAGGCTGACCGTCGTCGAGGCCGACGCGCTGCGCATCCGCGAGCTCCCGGCGCCCGCTCCGACGGCGCTGGTGGCGAACCTGCCGTACAACGTGGCGGTGCCCGTCCTGCTGCACCTGCTGGAGCTCCTGCCGACGCTGCGGCGTGCGCTGGTCCTCGTCCAGGCCGAGGTCGCCGAGCGCCTCGCCGCACCGCCGGGGTCGGGCGCCTACGGCGTACCGTCGGCCAAGGCCGCCTGGTACGGCGAGGTCCGCCGGGCGGGCAACGTCGGGAGGCGGGTCTTCTGGCCCGAGCCCAACGTCGACTCCGGCCTGGTCGCCCTGGACCGCCGTCCACCGCCACCGGGGGACCGCGCCGCCACCTTCGCCGTGGTCGACGCCGCCTTCGCCACCCGCCGCAAGGGCCTGCGGGCGGCGCTGGCCCGCTGGGCCGGCAGCCCCGCGGCCGCCGAGGCCCGGTTGCTCGCCGTCGGAATCGACCCGGCCACGCGCGGCGAGCAGCTGTCGATCACCGACTTCGCCCGGCTGGCCGCGACCGATCCGGGCAGCCCGGCATGAGCTGGTCCTCGCCCGGCGGCCCCGGCCGGCTGGCCGGGGAGGGCGCCGTCGTCGCCCGCGCCCCGGCCAAGATCAACGTGCACCTGGCGGTGGGGCCGCTGCGCTCCGACGGCTTCCACGAGCTGCGCACCGTCTACCTGGCCGTCTCGCTGTTCGACACGGTGACGGTGCGCCCCGGGGACGGGCTCGCGGTGACCGTCACCGGCAAGGGGACGGCGGGCAGCGGGCCCGACGCGGTCCCGACCGACCGCCGCAACCTGGTGTGGCGGGCCGCCGAGCTGCTGGCCGAGCGCGCCGGGGTGCCGGCCGACGCCCACATCACCATCGACAAGTCGATCCCGGCCGCCGCGGGGCTGGCCGGGGGCAGCGCGGACGCCGCCGCGGCGCTGGTCGCCCTCGACGCGCTGTGGGGCACCCACGCCACCCGCGGCGAGCTCACCGCGCTCGCCGCCCGCCTCGGCAGCGACGTCCCCTTCAGCCTGCTCGGCGGGGTCGCCCTGGGCTCCGGCCGCGGTGAGCAGCTCTCCCCGGTGCTGGCCCGCCGCCGCTGGGACTGGGTGCTCGGCATCGCCGGTGAGGGGCTGTCCACGCCGGCGGTCTACGCCGAGCTGGACCGGCTGCGGGCCGAGGGCCGGGTGCCCGGCGGCGAGGAGCGGTCCTCGCCCGACCCGGTGATCGCGGCGCTGCGCAGCGGGCCGGCGCCGGCCCTGGCCGCCGCCCTCGGCAACGACCTGCAGCCCCC